>CAMKSY010000364.1 GCA_946415545.1 uncultured Pelosinus sp.
GAAATCATCCGTGGTTTCACCCCGGACATTGTTAATCAAGTTGTTGATGTGGCAACTGCTCAGGAAGTTAAAAAAGTATTAGAAAGTGTTGTAGCAAATGGTACAGGAAAGAATGCTTATATCGAAGGATTCCGTATTGCAGGTAAGACTGGTACTGCTCAGAAAGTCGGAGCCGGAGGATATATGCCAGGCAAATACGTCGCTTCTTTTGTGGGGTTTGCACCAGCTGATAAACCACAGATTGTTATGGTTGTTATCATTGATGAGCCTGTAGGCTTATATTATGGTGGCCAAATAGCAGCTCCCGTTTTTACTGGAATAATGAATGATGTCTTACAATATTTAAAGATTGCACCCAAAATTGCAGAAACAGATGCAAATAAAATAAAGGAAACTCACGTAGTTGTACCAAGTGTGATAAACTTATTAGTTGCAGAAGCTACACAGGAATTGAAAAAATCAGGATTATCTGTAAGAGTTGAGGAGACTGGTGAACGTGTGGTAGATCAGATTCCAAAGCCGGGTAGTCGTATGCCAAAAGATTCTAGTGTCTTATTATATACCATGACCCCAAGATACGGTGCAGGAGAGATTACAGTTCCTGATTGTACTGGACAGTCGCTACGTGAGGCGGCAGATACATTAGCTGAGGTGGGACTGCGTATCAAACCTATAGGAGTGGGAATAAAATCTGTAAAACAAGAACCTTTAGCAGGCACTAAGGTATTGCCTGGAAGTGAAATTACAATGTTCTTTGAATAACTTTAAAAACAAGTATAAAAACAAAAATATGTACTGAATAGGATAAATAAGTAATTTTAAGTAATAGAAAGTTTGCTGATATGGTAATCTGCACATGGTTATGATAATATTGGTAACAATGGTAATAATAGTTGATATATAGGAGGTATTTTCATGAAAAAAAAATTACAAGAATTAATAGATTTATTACCAAATGCGATAATAGAAGGAAATAAAAAAGTCGCAGAAACAGTAATTACAGATTTAGCTCAGGATTCTCGTAAAATCACACCAGGGACTTTATTTGTTTGCTTATCTGGTGCTAAAACAGATGGTCACGACTATATTGTGCAGGCCTATCACCAAGGCGCAGTAGCCGTTTTGGTTGAAAAGGATATTGATATTATTCCTCAGGGGTTAATAGTCATAAAAGTAGCGAATACTCGAGACGCGATGATAAAGATTGCTCCATATTTTTTTGAATATCCAAGTTGCAAATTACGCATGATTGGCGTTACTGGGACAAATGGGAAAACCACCACCACCTATTTAATCAGGAGTATATTGCAACAAGCTGGATTCCATGTAGGAATAATCGGAACGATTCAAAATAGTGTTGGTGATAAAATTGTACCTACTCAAAATACTACTCCTGATGTGATTGACTTACAAAGACTGCTAGCCGAAATGGTAGAGGCTAATATAGATTATGTTGTTATGGAAGTGTCTTCTCATGCTCTAGCCCTTAATCGGGTGGCTGGTTGTGAGTTTGATGTTGGTATCTTTACGAATATGACTCGCGATCATCTAGATTTTCATGTAACATTTGAGAGGTATTTAGAAGCAAAAACAAGATTGTTTCAATTGCTTAGTAGTAAGGATAATCAGAAAGAAGGCAAGGCAGCCATTATAAATACAGATGATAAGGCTGCTGCATTTATATTAGAACGTACGGGATGCAATACGATTACATACGGTATTGAGAATGATGCGGATTTACAGGCCAACAATACGAATATTCAAGCGAAAGGCGCAGCATTTGATATTGTTGGATCTTTTGGCATTATACCATTGCAACTCAAAATAACTGGATTGTTTAATGTCTATAATGTTTTGTCGGCAGTTGGTGCAGCTTTGGCTGAGGGAATAGATGTTCCTACTATTAAAACTGCTTTGGAAACATTTCAAAGCGTATCAGGCAGGTTTGAACTGGTAGATGGGGAGCAACCTTTTAGTATCATTGTAGATTATGCTCACACGCCAGATGGGCTTGAAAATATTTTAAAAACTGCCCAACAGATTGCTAAAAACCGTATTATTGTAGTTTTTGGTTGCGGTGGTGATCGCGATAGAACGAAAAGACCAATTATGGGAAATATAGCTGTACAATATGGCAATATTGTAATAGCCACATCAGACAATCCTCGAACGGAAGATCCTGAGAGTATTTTGAGTGAAATTGAAATCGGTATTCAAGAGTCACTGACATCAGGAAAGATTTACGAAAAAATTGTTGATAGGCGCCAAGCAATTGAGCGTGCTCTATCTGTAGCTGAAACGGATGATATTATAATTATTGCTGGTAAGGGACATGAGAACTACCAAATTCTAAAAGATAGAACCATTCCATTTGATGATAAAGAAGTAGTAAAAGCCATCATCAAGGAGATGAAGTAATGGCAGGATTTACAATTGAAGAAGTTTGTCTTGCTACAAATGGAACGCTGATTGCTTCTGCACAAGCAAAGGAATTTACAGGTGTTTCCACAGATACGCGTACGGTGCAGAAAGGTGATTTATTTATTCCACTAATTGGTGAAAATTTTAATGGGCATGACTTTATCCAACAAGCGATAGAAAAGGGTGCAAGTGGTGTTATTTTTAGCGACAAAGATATGACACTGCCTCAGCATATTACGGCTATATTTGTTACCGACACTTTAGTGGCGTTACAAAATTTGGCACGCTTTCATCGTCAGCGCTTTACTATTCCCATCGTGGCGATTACTGGATCCAATGGAAAAACGACGACAAAAGATATGGCAGCAGCTGTTTTATCCAATCAGTTTCATGTATTAAAAACAGAGGCGAATTATAATAACGAAATCGGGTTACCATTAACACTTCTGCAGCTTACTCAGGAGCATGAGGTGGCAGTCGTGGAAATGGGGATGCGAGGCAAGGGGCAAATTCGTCAACTAGCCAATATTGCATTACCCACAATTGCCATCATAACTAATGTTGGTGAGACTCATCTTGAGCTGCTGGGATCCATAGAAGAGATTGCTGCTGCTAAAGCGGAATTATTGGAAGTAATTCCGAGAAATGGTGTGTCCATATTAAATGGTGATAATGTTTATGTGCGGGAAAAGGCCAAACAAGTACAGAGTCGTGTTGTATTTTTTGGATTGCAAGAAGGCGATATTAAGGCTGATAACATTCATATACAAGCCCAAAATATAAATTTTGTGTGTCGCACACATAATGATGCTTTTGCAGTAGACATTCCAACGACTGGAAAGCATAATATTTATAATGCTTTAGCTGCAATTGCTATGGGTATCGAATTGGGAATGAAAGCTGATGATATTTCTTCAGGATTTAGAGCTTTTAATGCTAGCCCAATGAGATTACATATTGAAAGATTCGGTGATTACTTGGTTGTGAATGATGCATATAATGCGAGTCCCATGTCTATGGCAGCCGCTATTGATACAATGCTTGAAGTTGCAGAAGGCCGTAAAGTGGCTGTGCTTGGTGATATGTTAGAATTAGGCCCGATTGCAGTAGCGGCTCATGAAGCCATCGGAGAAAAACTAGCGCAATGCGGGATTGAAATTGTTGTAACAGTTGGAGAGTTAGCGGCCAGCATTGCTAATAAAGCCAGTTCCTGCGGTATAAGCCAGGTTGTGAGCTGCACTAATCATGAACAAGCACAAGCAGAATTAAAAAAGCTGCTTATACCTGGTGATA
>CAMKSY010000365.1 GCA_946415545.1 uncultured Pelosinus sp.
AAGCAGTGCTGCTGCTTCTCTTGCCGTATCCGCCTGCATTATTTCCCCCTGCACACGACGTTCAGGAGTAAAAATGCGACGTACTTGTGTTGGTGAACCTTTCAGCCCAAGAGCATCCCGATTCACTTCTACATCATCTACGGTCCATACAGGAATGTCTTTGCGGTTTGCTTTCATCGTGCCCTTGACGGTAGGGTAGCGTGGCTCATTAATCGATTTCACTACCGTCAGCAAGACAGGCATCTGAGCCTCAATCACTTCGTATCCTTCTTCGTGCTCACGTTCCACACAAATCACTTGCTCATCGACTGAATTAATTTTAGAAACATACGTAACCTGAGTAATCCCTAAATGTTCCGCAATTTCAGGACCAACCTGAGCCGTATCCCCATCAATCGCTTGCTTACCACAAAGAATAATATCCACCTTACCCATCTTTCGAAGACCGGCTGCCAATGCATGACTGGTTGCCAAGGTATCGGAACCACCAAAAGCCCTATCACTCAGAAGTATTGCTTCATCGGCTCCCATTGCCAAACATTCTTTTAATGCTTCTTTTGACTGTAGGGGCCCCATGGAAAGTATGGTGACTTTACCACCATACTTTTCTCTGAGCTGCAATGCTGCTTCTACTGCATTTTTGTCAAAGGGATTCACAATACTTGGGACCCCTTGACGAATAAGAGTATTGGTTTCCGGATCAATTCTCACTTCCGTAGTATCAGGCACTTGCTTGACACAAACTACTATGTCCATCACATAAGTCCTCCTGTTTTTTTCATAAACTTATATCGCAGTAAATGAATCCTACAAAAATTTTATTTAAAACATTACTTTAATATGCTTCCGGAAATAACCATTCGTTGAACTTGATTGGTTCCTTCATAGATTTGTGTAATTTTTGCATTACGCATTAAGCGCTCTACTGGATATTCCCGACTATAACCATAACCGCCGAAAATTTGTACAGCATCTGTAGTAACTTCCATAGCAATATCAGATGCATACAATTTTGCCATCGCAGCTTCTTTGGAATAAGACACTCCTTGATCTTTCAAATAAGCTGCACGGTATACCAGAAGACGGGCAGCATCAATTTTGGTAGCCATATCAGCCATCATAAATGCCAATGCCTGGTTATGCGCAATCGGTTTACCAAATTG
This sequence comes from uncultured Pelosinus sp., assembly GCA_946415545.1. Taxonomy (GTDB): domain Bacteria; phylum Bacillota; class Negativicutes; order DSM-13327; family DSM-13327; genus Pelosinus. Next base: position 1,164 of record CAMKSY010000365.1, read on the forward strand.
TACTCTTTCTTTGGAATACTTAATAGCATGATCAAGAGCTCCTTGGGCAATTCCTAATGCTTGAGCAGCTACGCCGATACGGCCGCCATCTAAAGTACTCATAGCAATCTTGAATCCTTCGCCTACTTTACCTAGCATATTTTCTTTTGGTACGCGAACATTCTGAAACACTAATTCATTTGTTAAGGAAGTATGAATACCCATTTTATGTTCTTTTTTACCAAAGGTAAAGCCAGGCATATCCTTCTCTACGATAAATGCAGTAATCCCTCTTGTTCCTTTTGATTTATCAGTCATAGCAAAAATCACATACGTTTCAGCCTCACCACCATTGGTGATAAATACTTTGCTGCCGTTTAAGATATAATCATCACCATCAGCTACTGCTACTGTTTGCTGAGCTGCTGCATCCGTTCCCGCATTGGGTTCGGTCAAACCAAAGGCTCCAAGCTTTTCGCCTTCTACTAACGGCACTAAATACTTCTGTTTTTGTTCTTCCGTGCCATAAGCATAAATCGGCCATGCACATAAAGATACAGTTGCCGATAGCGTAATACCTATACCATCATCCACTTTTGATAATTCTTCCACTGCCAGGATGTAGCTTAGAACATCACCTGCAGCACCGCCATAGGCCTCTGGAAAACAAATACTGGTTAAACCCATTTCTCCCATTTCATTGAACAGTTCACGAGAAAACTCTTCTTTTTCATCCCGTTCTGCTACACTTGGTGCTAATCGTTTCTCTGCAAAATCTCGTGCCAATTTTTGAACCATTTGTTGATCTTCTGTTAATTGAAATTGCATACTGATAAGCCTCCTCTTTTTAGTGAAAAATGTCACATATCTATTTCAATGTCGTGTCAATAGCTTATCTATTGACACGACATTAGGACAACTAGGCAATATTAGATGCGTTCAACAATCGTTGCTACGCCCTGTCCGCCACCAATACACAAGGTCGCCAAGCCTATTTTAGCATCTCTTGCTTCCATTGCATGAAGCAAAGTTACCAAAATACGAGCTCCGCTTGCACCAACCGGATGACCAATAGCAATGGCGCCACCATTGACATTTACTTTCTCTTGATCAAGACCAAGTTCTTTGCCTACTGCCAAGAATTGAGCGGCAAAAGCCTCATTGGCCTCAATCAGATCAAGGTCAGCAACTGATAAACCAGCTTTAGTCAATGCTTTGCGTGCCGCTGGCACTGGACCAATCCCCATAATGCTTGGATCAACCCCAGCTGCAGCAAAGCTGCGAATGCGTGCCATTGGTTTAATGCCTAATTCTTTTGCTTTATCAGCTGACATTAATACAAGAGCAGCTGCCCCGTCATTGATTCCGGAAGCATTACCTGCTGTTACAGTACCATCCTTTTTAAAGGCAGTACGCAGTGCTTGTATTTTCTCAAGCATTGCATCGCTCTTTGGATATTCATCTGTATCAAAAACAATATCGCCTTTTTTGCCTTTAATGGTAATTGGCAGTATTTCTTTCTTAAACGCTCCACTTTCAATCGCTTTTATTGCTTTTTTCTGAGAAGAAAAAGCAAGCTGATCTTGAGCCTCACGGGTAATTCCAAATTTTTCTGCAACATTTTCAGCTGTAATGCCCATATGATAATCATTAAATGCGCACCATAAACCATCTTGGATCATGGTATCTTTTATTTGTGAATGTCCCATGCGCAAGCCTTGGCGGGCTTTACTATCAAGAACATACGGTGCGTTCGTCATGCTTTCCATACCACCGGCTACAACGATCTCAGCATCACCAGACATAATTGCCTGAGCTGCTAAATTTACTGTTTTTAAGCCAGAGCCACATACCTTATTTACGGTATATGATGGCACTTCGACAGGAATACCAGCTTTAATCGAAGCTTGGCGAGCTGGATTTTGTCCTAACCCTGCTTGCAGTACATTACCAAATATAACCTCATCAACCGTATCTTTTTCTATGCCAGCTCTTGCAATTGCCTCTTTGATTGCCAAGCTGCCTAATTCTACGGCAGAAAAAGACCCCAATGATCCATTAAAACTGCCAACAGCCGTTCTTACTGCACTTACAATTACTACTTCTCTCATTACAGACACCATCCTCTTTGAAAAATTATTTTAAACCCATCAATTGGTTATGAAAAATACGTGCATCCATTAGTTTCAGATTTGGCGAAATGATCGGTTTAAAATCCATTAATGCCAAAATATCTTTATCTAAATCGACGCCAGGTGCAATTTCTGTCAACATCATGCCTTCATCTGTTAATTCAAAAACTGCCCGCTCCGTAATATACATAACGGTTTGCTTGGTTTCCTGAGCATATTTACCGCTGAATGTAATTTGCTCTACATGATCAATGAATTTCTTCGCTCTTCCCTCATTGATAATGGCTAGTTTGCCATCGGTTACTGCTACTTTCAATCCGCCAGCCATAAAGGTACCGCAAAAAATAACTTGCTTTGCGTTTTGCGTGATGTTAATAAAACCACCACAACCAGCTACACGGCCTTTGAACTTACTTACATTAATATTACCA
>CAMKSY010000366.1 GCA_946415545.1 uncultured Pelosinus sp.
CTCCTGGTATTGTAAATAATCGCCACTGGGTTCTGCCGCATAAACTTGTCCATTAAAAAAAATGCCAATGCAAAATAGCAGTAGAAAAATCCTCCAAAGAACTCGATATTTACTCTTATTCATTATTAACCAACCGCTTTGCGAACAGCTTCCAATACTCGGTCTGGCTGAAAAGGCTTAACGATAAAATCGCGAGCACCTGCTTGAATCGCTTCAACAACCATTGCTTGTTGCCCCATAGCACTACACATAATTACTTTAGCATTAGGATCAAGCTTCTTAATTTCTTTCACTGCAGTGATACCATCCATTTCTGGCATAGTAATATCCATCGTTGTAAGATCTGGCTTAAGTTCCTGGTACTTTTCCAATGCCTTTACCCCATTCTCAGCTTCACCTACGATCTCATACCCATTTTTACTCAAGATATCTTTAACCATCATACGCATAAATGCAGCATCATCAACAATTAATACTCTAGTCGCCATTATTTTATCTCCTCCTGATTACTCTATTATCCAATATCAACAATCATAACTATTGTAAATTATAGGTCCGCTCTAACGGGCTTATAATATCAGTAATTCTTACACCAAAATTTTCATCGATTACTACAACTTCCCCCTTGGCAATCAGCTTCCCATTCACTAGTATGTCTACAGGCTCACCAGCTAATTTATCCAGCTCTACTACTGAACCCGGTGCCAATTCTAGAATATCACGAATTAGTTTACGAGTTCTGCCAAGTTCGACCGTCACTTGTAATGGCACATCCATAATAAGATCAATGTTCGTATCAGTGACCGGCATCGTCCCCTGTACTAAAGGAGCAAATTGTACAGGTTGTACATTAACAGGCTGTATGTGCTGTTTTGCGACTGAAGCAGCTGCCACTTGTTGCTGGGCTTTTGCAGTCTGGGCTTGAGATGCCTGAGATGTCGCTGTGTCTGCAGCCTTGGGAGCTTCTGCAACTGGCGCAGCGGCTGGTGGTGGCTGTACGGCATTCATAAGGCTGTCCACCATTTCTTTTGCTACATCAATCGGTAATATCTGCATAATTTCACTATCAATTAAATCTTCAACTTCCATGCGAAAAGCAACACGAACAATGTTGTCATCGTTTCCAACAGCATTTGTAATGCTAGAAGCGACTGCAAAATCAATTAGATTTACATTGGGCGGAGCAATGTCTATTTTCTTCCGAAACATAGTTGACATGGACGTCGCTACTCCACCCATCATCTGATTCATAGCTTCACTTACAGCACTCATGTATAATTCATTTAATTCGGTAGGCGGATTGAGTCCGTCTCCCCCCATCATCAAATCTGCAATAATTAATGCATCTTGTTCCCGAATCGCTAAAACATTAGTCCCTACGATGCCATGGGTATAGCCAACTTCAATTACCAGATACGGCAAAGGATATTGCCCCTTAATCTCCTCTAAATTAGAAACAGATACACGGGGGGTAGTAATCGATACCCGGCGTCCAAGCAGTACGGACAATGTCGTTGCCGCACTTCCCATGGAAATATTACCAATCTCACCAAGAGCATCTTGTTCCATTGCTGATAACTCAGGTGTCGAAGAGGATGAAGTAGCTTCTCCCCTTAGCAAGGCATCAATCTCATCTTGGGATAGAAAGCCTTCAGTCATAATTTTCATCTCCTTCTGAAATTACTTGTGTTATTTGTAATGCAACCTTATGTCCTGAGAGTCCTGGCTTCCCTTTAAATTTTTCGCGTTGCCCTACAATTACATTCAAATCATTTTCTATTTTACTCTCTAACTGCAATACATCATTCACTACTAAACCTAATAATTCCTGCACAGTAACCGTCGTTTTCCCTAATTCTACATATAAAGGAATAAACGCTTTTTCTAGCTTACGCTGTATTGCATTAATATGCTCAGGCAATGCTTGTTTTGCCACGGAAGAAGCAACCCAATAGGTGGTCGTTAATTTCGACATGATGGGTTCAAGCACTAGATATGGAATACAGATATTAACTAATCCTTCTACCTGACCAATCTTCACATGTAATGTGATAATAACAACCATATCGTTAGGAGGAACAATTTGAGTAAATTGAGGATTAGATTCGATGATTTCTAACTTAGGATCTATTGCCACCACTTGCTTCCAAGCGTCAGAAAAACATTCTAGTGTTTTGTTTATTACTCTTTTAACAATCGCTTCTTCAATGTCAGTTAATGATCTTGTTTTGGCAGGAGGTAAACCGGGACCGCCAAATAAACGATCAATTATTGAAAAAATCACGTTTGGATTCAACTCTAAAATCGCATTTCCTTTAAGAGGGCGCATTTGAAAGACACCAATAACACTTGGATTCGGTAATGAACGAATAAATTCTTCATACGTTAATTGATCAACAGAAGCTACATCAATATGTACAAGTGTCCGAAGATGTGCGGAAAGGTAAGTGTTCATAAGACGAGCAAAATTTTCATGCAGCATGTATAAGGTACGAATTTGATCCTTAGAAAATTTATCTGGGCGCTTAAAATCATATACTTTTATTTTTTTTTGTTTCTGCTCATCTTTTATTTCTTCGGCTGATACTACACCTGTAGATAATGCAGATAACAGATCATCAATTTCAGATTGGGATAACACATCTGAACCTGCCAATACGTTCTCTCCTTTCCACCACTCTATTACATATTATAATACGGCATACATTCTAAATCTACTGCAAAACAAAATTGGTAATATATACGTCATAGACTCGATCATCACCAAAAGCTTTATTGATTTCACTTTTCAAAAGTTCCTTTAACTGTTCTTGCTTAAGAGGATCAAAATCTTCGATCTTTAGAGACCGTAATACATAGACCGCTGTATCTGCAAGTTTTATTTCTTCGGGTGAGGGCATTTTTCCACTAGCGGCTGCAGTAGCAGCCTTTTTGTCGGGTCTTAACTCGACAATAAGTCCAATTTTCAAATAACGTCCACTACTTGCACCACCAATATTAATCAAGAGTCCATCTTTTGCATCACCTAATTTTACAAATACACCCGGTTCACGTTGGGAAGTTTTCTTATCCACCGCTTTATCTGCAACAATTTTAGTCGCAATAAAGTAGGAAATTCCTCCAGCCAATAACAAACCAAATACAATCATTCCTACCATAAGCATCATTGGAAACTTCTTTTGACCATCAGCCACTGTTACACCCCCATTTTAGACTTCACTTAAATACTAATACATTTAGCTACAAACTTTTAGTACTTATCTTCCAACTTATTAAAATGACAATAAACCATTTATTTATCATATAATTTTCATTTGTGATAAAAAAGACCAGTTCTTTTTCAATCGGTCTCTATCTAAACTTACCAAAAATAGCTCGGCGATAATCCATTACTTTACGCACAACTTCATCCATAGTCTCTTCCACAATCAGCTTTCTGCCACTCGTAAGAGTAATTACTGTATCAGGAGTTTCTTCAATTGTTTCAATTAATTCTGCATTTAATACAAATTCCTCTTGGGATTTAAGACGCGCTACTTTTATCATAAAAAAGCCTCCATACATTTACATTTTATAGTAAGGGAGGGGATCTTGCCCCCCCTTACTTACTTATCATTAACGTTTAAGGTTTACAAGCTCTTCTAACATATTATCATCAGTAGTAATAATTTTAGAATTAGCCTGGAATGCACGCTGTGCAACGA
>CAMKSY010000367.1 GCA_946415545.1 uncultured Pelosinus sp.
TATTATCAGCATTCAGTGGCAGCTCTTTGCATTTTCTTCAATTGTAACCGATCTCCAGAAAAGATGGGACACCAAGAGGCAACAACATTTCCTTTTGAGAAAAATCCAGAAGGAGGACTCCATCTTTCACCACGAGTATGCATCGCTACTAATTGCTCTACATCAACTCTATTGCAAAATTCTTTCACTCCATTTGATCGATACTCTTCTAATCGGCTATCTACAGGAAAGAAAGCCACATCCAACTGCAATCCTTCCAACTTATCCATCTCTTTCTCAAAAAGATTTTGAGCTAGTACTTGATTATATTTATGGTCCCATTTCCAATGCCACCAATTTAAGTCACCAGCATGAAAAATTCGCCATCCATCCACTTCAACTAAAAAAGATACTCCCAGATCAGTAGAGCCATACGCTTTAACTTGCAAGTCTCCATGAACGCTTGTCTCATAAGGCCTCAGCCAAACAATTTTTTCAGGTTGAATACCTACATTACCAATATCATCACTTAGAAAGAATGCAGCTACCTGATGCTGCCATGTACTTATGATGGGATTAAAATGATCATGATGACTATGAGAAGAAAATACATGTAGAGGCTTTCCTTCTTGTAACAGTTTGGCAATGGTATCCGAAGTATCTTGATAATAGTCAAAGACCAATGTATGTTGTGCAGTTTGTACAACAAAACCGCTATTTTCCAAATAAATAATATCCATTTGCAATGGCATTCTAAATTCCTCTCACTTTATTCTTTACTTAATGTAACGGTCAATTGCCTCCTGTAAATTTTTCAAGAACTTTTCTTGTTCACCCTCTTGAACTGCATGAATCAAGCAGTGCTCCAGATGATCTTTAAGAATTAACTTTGCAGTGTTATCAAGAGCTTTGCGCACGGCAGCAATCTGCAGCAATATTTCAGGGCAATCGCGTTCTTCAACAGCCATCTGTTTTACGGCTCTAACATGGCCTTCTATTCTAGCTAGTCTATTAATAATTTGTTTCTGATGAACATGCTTGTGATTTTGCATAAGATACCCCTCCATGCTTTTCATTATATCCTTCATCGGGGGATTATCTCAAGAAAAATATACTATATGTCCCAATCCTCTATTTTCAAAGGAAAAGTAAACTTTTTGTAGAAGATAAAAAGTAGCTAACCAAACCTTAAAGGAGTGCTACATCTATGAAAAAGTTGATGATTTCATTTGTATTACTTTGCCTATTCAGTTTAGTAACTTCTAGTGCAAATGCTGGACCAGCCCCAAATTTGTCAAACGTTCAAATTACGCACGTCGGTGCTGAAAATACGGATTGGATAGAAGTCCGAGATATCCCCAAGACAACCTTATCTGGACAAAATTTTTATATAGCGGTTCGTTTTATTGGCTATCCTGATCCTAATCGCATTTTTTTATATCAAAATGGCAGCAGAATTCCAACAACTGTAGTTACCGAGCCTTTTGCCAGAGAGGGCATTGGTAATCCTTATACTGGATGGGTATATCAATTTAAAGTCCCCATTTCCTATGGAAATGGAACCATTGCCGTACAAGCTGACGGCATACAGGGCGGTACTTATTATAGCACTATTTATGGAGTTAAAGCTGTATACCAACCTTAACGTTCATAAAAGTAAGGACCTCGCAAAATTTCGAGGTCCTTACTTTTTATAAGCTTAAGATCCTTTTGGAGAAGCGACTGTCATGTGTTCTGACTTCAAACTTAAGGTCAATAATAATCCTATAAAATATATCAATGCACCAAAGCAATACGCAGCTGCAAAACCTCCATGATACTCAATCATCCATCCTGCAATCCCCGGTCCCAGCATTTGTCCTACAGCATAAAAGGCAGAGATGAAACCAATTGCTGCTGAAATATACTTTTGTGGAACCTGATGAGATGCCTTTACTTGAATTAAAGCAAGGATTCCTCCTATGGATGATCCCCAAATGACAGCCGATACAATAAAACTTACCACATTGTGAAACATAAGAGGAATAAGATCTCCGGCGACGGCCCAAAGCAATGCTGTAATCAAGGTCTTTTGTGATCCTATTTTATCTGAAATCATCCCCCAAAACGGTCCTCCTGCAATGGCAAAAACTCCTGCTACTGCAAATACGCCTCCCGCAACGTTATCAGGAATACCAAGTTCTATGATATAAACAGTTTGATACAAAATCGGGATTAAATATCCTACTCCTACAAGAAAATACAGCCAGGCAATTTTAATCAATTCCTTATTGTGCAGCCATTTAGGTTTTTCCTCACTGCTGTCTTTTTTATTTGTATGATTCGGATTTTTTAAGACTTGAATAGCTAATATCATCACACCAAAAGAAACTGCCCCAAACAGCAGCCATACTGCACGCCACCCCAGTTCAGGAAATTGTTTTACTATACCTGGAACTAATATGCCATTTAGGAACATGCCAATTCCTGCTCCACTTAATAAAAAACCTAATACCATTCCTCTCTTATCTGGAAACCATCCTATCGTTAACGACATCAGCGGAGTAAATACAAGAGCGCTGCCAGCTCCAGCAATAAACATAAATAAGGCTATCCACCAAAAAGATGATCCCCAAGCTAAACCAAATAAACTAATCGTTACGCTCCATCCGCCTATCAGCAGTACAGCTTTTGATCCCCATCGAATCGCTAAGAGCCCTGATAATCCAACCGTTAGCAAATACCCCATAAACATGAAGGTTCCAAGCATTCCTACCTCGGAAAATGATAAAGACAGGTTTTCTTGCATATACGGAAGAACTACTCCATAGGCCATGCGTACAAAACCAGTTGTTGTAATAATAAGAAACATACCTGTCAAAACTACAATCCAAAACTCCTTCTGAATCTTTGCTGCTTGTAAATTCAAAATCAATTCCCTCCTTTATTATTCATCTTATTATGATATTGATTCTCTTTATCGTTATTGTATAGGATATAGCAATTGCCTTTCTACTCAGAAAAGGATTTTTAGAGATGAAAAACGGATAAAAAATGCTGCTAGTAATTCACTCAGCAGCATTCTGATCCATACATCTATTCACTATTCTTGTACCACATATTGCATATACTCTTTCGGATTTACACCATATTTTTTACGGAAAGCCTGAGCAAAATGGCTGGCATTTGCATAACCGATTGTCCCTGCCACTTCACTAACTGACATTTGCTTTTGTTCAAAGAGATGCCGTGCCAACTCTAGTCTTTTGGCTATAACATATGCATGAACCGTTTCCCCAAAGATCCTTTTAAAACCCTGTTTTAATTTGAATTCATTCAAGCATACCAGTTTCGCCAAGCAAACTAACGATGTAGGAACAAGGATTCGATCATCTAATATTTCTCGTGCCCTGTAAATACTCTTAACATCAATAGTAGAAAGCTTTGTGCAATGGTCTGTCCTATCTTTCTCAATCAATGATTCATTAAAATATACTGCAAATAACTCTAGTATCTTTCCTTCTATAAACATATCTTTTAATGTACTTTTATAAGGACAATTCAGCATCTGCTGCAAAATGACATGTATCGCCGGGCTTATAGTACTACGGTGAAAGATCTCCTCCCACTCTCCGATTCCATCAAAAGTACACTCCTCACAAATATTTTTTATAAGCTCTTGAAATTTCTGCAGGCTCATTTTGATTTGCATAAAATGAATTTTTCCTTTTGCTGGATACATACAC
>CAMKSY010000368.1 GCA_946415545.1 uncultured Pelosinus sp.
TTTATTTTTTCCCATTTTCTGAATATTGGCTTCCAGTCTTGTAGGGGGTGGCGCAACTCGATTACGCAGCATCTCCTGTAAATCTCTCTGGAACTGCGTATATCCAGTATATCCAAGAGCATACGATAATCGCATAACAGTGGCTACGCTAACCCCAATAAGTCCTGCCAATTGATCAGTCGTCAAAAACGCCACTTCAGTGGGATTTTTTATAATATAGTCAGCAACTTTGCGTTGAGAAGAAGTAAGGACTTCTATTTTCTCCTGCAATAACTGCAAAACAACTTTTTCCATTTGATTCTCTCCATCATTCATCATATTTAGTAAGTAACATTATACAAGATAAAATGAATGATGTAAATTTTCTAAGTTTTAAACTGAAAAACCAAAAATGCAATCTTGCATGTTATGCGGCACACTATCTATGATCCTTGTAAGTAACCCTACTACTTGCCACAGTTGCTCGAGAATCAATACTTATTTTATATTTATCTAACAAAACCATAAAGCCTTGCTGGATTTTCCACAAGAATTTTATAAATTATGGGTTCTTTCATTGCCCACTTGGTTAGAAGATCAAAGAGTACAGCATCATCAGGCTTTTCTTTTTCTGTTGGATGTGGCCAATCACTCCCCCAAACCATTCGCTCTGGTGCTGCTTTGACAAACTCCTGGGCAATCTTCGTCACGTCATCATAGTCAGGTGCGCCATCCTTTGTATCCATATAAGCACCAGAAAGCTTAACCCAAGTCTGTCCTTTATCAAGCAGCCTTAAGACAGCCTTAAATGCTGGATGATTCACACCTGCTGGCTCTGGTATGCGAGCCAAATGATCAATCACTATTGGTACAGCAAGTCGCTTTAACACCCCTTCCATTGTGACAATCTGATCGCCAGACATTAATATTTGCACATGCCACCCAAAATTCCTGACTCGCTTAGCAAGGGTTTCGAGCATTTCCGCCGTAGTCACACCCCAAGACTGGGGAGACACAAAATTAATACGAATCCCGCATATACCTAAGCTATCCAGTCGATTCAACTCGTCATCCGATACGTCCATATCAACAACAGCCACCCCACGTGCCGTTGAACCAATCTGTTTTATTGCATCAAGGGTGCAGCGATTATCAATACCATAGGTGGATGGAGTAACAACTACAGTGCGTGTTGTACCAATCCGCTTCTGTAAAAGTCGATATACATCCACTTTCGCTTCTGGCGGGCGTTTTTTCCAATGGGGTGATGTTGGAAACCGACTATCATAAATATGCATATGACAGTCACAAGCATTGGCTGGTGCTATGAGATGAGGACGACTTGTGCCGCTAGAGAAAGGGATCTGGTTGCTTACCTTGTCTTTCATAAGAATCATCCTTTACTATCTTTTTATACTGTTTCGGTTAATTTGAGCCATTAAATTCTTCCTTCAACTCAATTGGCTTAATCTCCGGAACAATAAACAAAATAGCACATGCCGATATCAATATACCTACCCCAGCAACGAATAGCGCCATTTGAAAACTGCCGGTAAATTTATAAATGAAACCTGTGATGGTTGGAGCTAATACACCAGCTATAGAGCTAACCGTATTTATAGCACTGGATACAGTCCCCCCCATTCCTTTGGGCGACACTTCCGCTAGTATTGTCCACATGATGCCTGCTGAAGCTGACTCACCTGCAATATTGACTGTCAAAAGAATAACGGCAATAATAGGATCATCGACAAATCCTACTGCAATAACCGATGCGGCAACTAACTGAGCACCTACCAATGTATACTTCCTGGCTTTGGTTACACTTACGCCTTTCTTGATGAGCCAATCAGAGAAGTACCCCATTGCTGGCTGAGCAACAAAACCCACAACCCAGGGAATAGACGCATATATTCCCATTTTGATAATCGAAAAACCTCTCTCCATGATCAGATAAGCAGGGAGCCAGCTCACAAACAATACCCATAAATAATCTAGGAAGAACTTAGTAAGCATAAGCCCAAGAATACATCGATTGCTCAAGAACTGTTTCCACGGAATAGCAACCCTTTGCTTTTTAGAATTACCCTCCGTTTGTTCTGAGACATCTTTGTAAAAATAATACCACAAGATACACCACAGCAAGCTCCCCGTACCTGTTACAAAAAATGCAACTCGCCAATTCCATTGAGTAATTAAAAATCCCATTAATAGAGGAACAGCCGCCATACCAAGTTTAGTACCTGAAAGGCAAAACCCCGTTGCTGTAGCCCTTTGCTCAGACGAAAAGTTTTCACTTATTACTTTTGCACTCAAGGGATTTCCTGCCGCTTCACCTGCACCAACACCCAGACGAGTTAAAATCAGGCCATAAAAGCTGTGCACAAAGCCAGTTGCCGCAGACATAAGTGACCAAAGTACCGCAGCCCAGCCCAATGCCTTTTTGGCACCATACTTGTCGGCAAATCTTCCGACGGGAACCATACATACAATATAGCTCCAATAAAAAACCGACAACGCAATCCCCATCAAGCTTGGATCCAAGTTCAACTCTTTTAACATAATCGGTGCCGCTACTCCAAGTGCACCCCGATCAATCGCATTAATAAACATTCCACCTGCGAGTAATGCAATGATTCCAATTTTCCTAGCATCCATTATCGTTAATCCCTCCACCTACTATTTCTAAAGTAACAAATATCGCTGGATGATTTTCAATTTTCCGAAATTTAAAACAACATCTAAATTATCATTTAGAAAAAGGGACTTAACACAGACAAGCTATCAAGTCCCTTTTTCCTCTTATCTTTTAAAAAGTGTCTTAATCTTTATATTCAATGTAAATTGAGCACAAGTATTGATGCAGCCCAAGTCTAATCTGCTAAGCAAGTGCGTCAAATCCCATGCGCAACGCTTGCATATTTTTTTCTATCGTAGTTGGAGGTACTCTTTTAGCAACAGCCTTTTGAATGGTATCAAAAGATACAACTCCAGTTACTTTCACCAGAAGTCCTAGGGAAACAATATTTGTAAACAAATCCTTACCGAGTCCCTCTACAGCCAGCCGTGTTAATGGCACTTTGACTACATTCGGATGCACAGGAGAATTTGGCACTAGATCTTCATCAATCACAAGAACGCCATTGCCACAAAGATCAGCTGAATATTTATCTGCAGCCTGTTGTGTAAGAGCTAAAACCACATCTGGCGTTACTACTTTAGGATGATAGATAAATTCCTCCGATATAATAACTTCTGCCTTTGAAGCTCCGCCTCGAGCTTCCGGTCCATAGGACTGGGATTGCACGGCTTCCTTGCCTTCCATGATAGCTGCTTCTGCTAGGATAATCGCTGCAGTAATTACGCCTTGACCGCCTGATCCGCATAAACGTATTTGTTGCATTATTTTCCCTCCTGGGCCAATTTAATGACTTTAGCATATTCGGCGCTATATTCTGGAGAGGTTTTTTGATGTAAAATACCGATTGGAAATTTCTCACCTTTTTGCTCTTCCGCTAGTTTTTCATAAGCAGCTAAAGGAACTGCGTTTTCACTCATCCATTTAAGCATTCCTGCCGCATCCCCCATTTTATTTCTCCGGCCATAGGAAATGGGACACTGGGTTATGGCTTCTACTAAGGAAAATCCGTTATTGGAAATACCTTGCGCGATTAGATCAACCAGTGGTTTTGAATGAAAAGCAGTACCT
>CAMKSY010000369.1 GCA_946415545.1 uncultured Pelosinus sp.
TAACGTCTAAAGGTCTTATAAATAAAAGTGAGATTATCAAAAATGATAATTATTGAAATGGAGTTAGTACAATGATTACGAGTAAAACTAAAAAAATAGGTATAATAGGGTGGCCCCTAGGACATTCCTTATCACCCATAATGCATAATGCAGCTTTTGAAAATCTTCACCTTGATTTTGTATATATTCCACTGCCTGTTCATCCAGAAAATTTAGCTCAAGCTGTTGCAGGTTTAAAAGCAATGGATTTTACGGGTATAAATGTGACCATACCTCATAAGGTGAAGATAATGTCCTATCTTGATGAAATTGATTTTAGTGCCCAACTAGTTGGAGCTGTAAATACAGTTGTAATAAAAGATGGTAAACTGATTGGATATAATACAGATGCTCAAGGGTTTGTCCAGTCAATACTTTCAAATGGCGTTAAAATTACTGAACAAACAGCGGTCATGTTAGGAGCTGGTGGAGCTGCGAGGGCTGTTGCATGTGGTCTTTTTCAACATGGAATAAAAAAGATAATAATTGGTGCTAGAAATTTTGAAAAAGCGCAGCAATTTGTAAGACTCTTTTCAACCAATGTAGATATACAAGCTTATGATTGGAAGGATTCTGGTTTTCAGAATCTGTTGCAAGCTTGTGATATTCTGATAAATAGTACTCCAATTGGTATGTCAGTTCATGATACTGAAGTACTGCCGATATCTTGGAAACTTTTAAATCCAGAGGCTGCTGTTTGCGATTTAATCTATAATCCCTCCAAGACTCAACTGTTACTTTTAGCTGAAGAACACGGTCATATAGCTATAAATGGTTTGGGAATGCTAATTGAACAAGGTGCCTTGGCTTTTGAACTTTGGACAGGTACGCAAGGTCCCAGACAAATTATGACTGATGCATTAAAAGAATACCTGTAGGTATTGCTTCTTATTAATCATTAAACATATTAAAGTAAAATCTCCAAATTAGTAGAGTATACTGAATTAGGACATTGAGGCTTAGGTCCTAGGATCTGAGCCTTTTATTGTGTCTTACACTTTAGTTGTGAAATATTCCGGGTATATTATTGCAGTTACTTTATGATCAATAATTAGGAGTGGGCGAATTTTGGAGAAATTAAAGCTTATTGAAAAGCATCGTCGAAGGATACTGTTTGTAATTGGAGTAACAGTTATAATAGTAACCATTTTTATGCCTTCCCCAAATTTAGTTAATCCTATTGTTGTTAATAAGTCTACGCCTATTGTTAGAAATACGGATAAAGTAGTTATGTCAGTTGAACCTCAACATAACAGTCAATTAAATCGTGATCCTTTTATGCCTCCGTCTAACGTTGCGGATAATTTTGAAACGCAGAAAGAAAATAATTCTCTTACTAAACCTAACAATGAATCTATAAAAGTAGCAAATCCAATTACTCACCTTAAATTACAAGAGAAAATAAGGCTTACTGGAATTATCAATACAGATAATCAGCACGTTGCAATTATACGATTGAGTAATAAAAGCAAAGCTTATCAGTTAAATGAATTTATTGATGCCTATCAACTTATTTCAATACAAGAAGATTCTATTATTCTGAAAAGTGGCAATAGTCAAATATTTTTGTCGTTAGAGCCAGCGAAAAAAGGGGGTACTGAATAATGAAATATAGGAAACATCTCTGCGTATTGATATTGTTACTATCAATCACAATCTGTAGTACTGCTATGGCAGATTCGAAAAGTATTGATCTTAGTTTCGTAGATGAAGATGTGCGGGTAGTATTACATACACTCGCTATTATCAGTAATGTTGATATCATTATTGATGATTCGATAAAAGGTAATATTACGATGAAACTTAAGAGTACAAATTTTGAGAATGCCCTATTTTTAATTACATCAGCTAAAGGGCTATCCTACCGAAAAATAGGTGAATCCTTTATTATAGAACCTGCGGATATGGGGACAACAGAGATATATAAGTTACGTTATATTCGTGCTGTTGATATAAAAAAAACATTGGAGCCTATTATGAATAGTCTTAAATTAAAGGCTGAAATTGATGAGGTATCAAATAGTTTGATATATAGTGGTTCGCTTACAGGCTGTGCTCGCATTAAAAGATTATTAAAAGATCTTGATGTTCCGCAGCAACAAGTGGTTATCGAGGCTAAAGTTGTAGCTATTAACAAAGCGAAGACAAAAGAGCTAGGGATCGATTGGTCATGGGATGTTACACCTCAATATGGAGAATATAGTGCAGAGCAAATCAATATTGCAAATGGTGTAACGACTATAGAGCCAGCTAAAGTTACGCGTGAAGTTAGAAAAGGAGTTATTCAATTTGGTCGTAATCCTGAAGGCTATCCTTATGAATTTTACTACCAAGCGAAAATTAATGCACTTATTAGTAATGGTAATGCTAAAATTTTAGCTAGTCCTAAAGTAGCTACTATTAATGGAAATGAAGCTCGGATTTTAATAGGTGATCATATTCCAGTACTCACTGAGAAAATGGAAGATGGAAAAGCGACTACTACAGTAGAATATATTGATACGGGCATAAAACTTACCTATACCCCTACGATTACTGCTGATGGAACTATTACAGCAAAAGTCCATACAGAGGTAAGTACTCCTAGTTTAGTAACGGATATTAAAAACTATCGTATTACTACCCGTGAGGTAAAAAGTACGGTCTGTATGAAAGAGGGTGAGACAATAGTGATTGGTGGTCTCATTGGCAGTGAAGAATCTAAAACAAATAATAACATACCTTTCTTAAGCAGACTGCCATTCATTGGTACGCTGTTTAAAAGTATATATAGTTCCAAAGTAGAAACGGAAGTAATTGTTTTTTTGACAGCAAAACTAATTAATTGACAAGTAAGTAGAAAATAGATTAAAAATTGATAATTTTATAATGTACATAGCAGGAATTTATTGTAAAATGTAGAAGAATAAGTATTAAATATAGATGGGTTTATAGATATTATAGATGTAAAACATTCGTAATCGCAGTAATAATGGAAACTTGATCCTGGATTGAGTAGCGCAATCGGCTAGAAATTATACATTTACCATTTCTAATAAATGTATTTAAGCTTTGGTTGCTTTTCTTTATAAGAGGCGGTGTTAAGAATGAAATGTAAGGTCTTAAAAAATGGATTAGGTATACCGCAAATTGATTTGTCAAGTATCAGCATTAAACCGGAGTTTGCAGAACTGATCCCATCAACATTAGCGGAACGGTATCTAGTTATTCCAGTAAAAGTTATTGATAATAAAATTGTTTTAGCAATGACTGATCCAACAAATTTTTATGCGATTGATGATATTCGTATGCTTTCTGGTTTTGACGTAGAGCCTGTTATGGCTTCTGAAAAAGATATATTACGAGCTATCAGAGAATGTTACGGTGTACAAGACTTAGTTGAAAAGGCCATTAATAAAATGCGTCCAGAAGATACAAGGTTAACTGCAAGACTGCAGACAGCAGATGATGCCCCGATCATTGGATTAGTTAATTCTTTTATAGATCAAGCAATTAAAGATATGGCTAGTGATATACATATTGAACCTCAAGACACATCATTACGTGTTCGATATCGTATTGATGGTATGCTAAGAGAGGTGGGGAGCTTTCCCTCTGAGATTCACCCCGCAATTGTTGCTCGAATTAAGATTATTAGTGACATG
>CAMKSY010000370.1 GCA_946415545.1 uncultured Pelosinus sp.
CCGCAATTCTCACATGGTACATCGGATACTTCCACGGGAAGTTCAACATGGCCAATTTCTTTTTCTGCTTGTTCTAAGTCCACAGCAAACCAAGCATAGAACTCTCGTAATAAATCAATACGGGAACCTTTACCTTCGGCAATTTCATCAAGACTATTTTCCATTTTAGCTGTAAATTCAACATCTACGATTGCCTTAAAATATTGCTTTAACAAGTCAAGAACGACAAAGCCTAATTCTGTTGGTTGAAATTTTTTCTCTACTTTAATGACATAACCACGTGCTAATATAGTTTCAACAATCGGTGAATAGGTACTTGGACGACCAATTCCTTTTTCTTCTAGTACTTTTACTAAGCTAGAATCTGTATATCTAGGCGGTGGCTCTGTAAAATGCTGCTTAGGAGTAATCTTACTAACCTTTAATTTCTCTCCAATCGTCAAGTTAGGCAATGTAATATCTTTCTCTTTTTCTTCCCCATCTTTACTTTCCGTATATACAGCCATAAAACCAGGAAACTTAACTGTTGAACCTGTTGCTCGTAAAGAAAAACGACTAGCGGCAATATCAATGGTTAACGTATCATATATTGCCGGTGCCATTTGACTAGCAATGAATCGTTCCCAAATTAAAGTATATAAACGCAACTGATCTCGTGAAAGATATTTGATTAATTTCTCTGGAGGAAATTCTAAACTAGTTGGACGAATGGCTTCATGTGCATCTTGAGATTTTTTTGAAGAATATACTGGAATCTTCTCAGGTAAGTAGCTTTCTCCATATGCGACCGTAATGTACTTAACGGCTTCTTGTTGAGCTGATTCAGCTAAACGTACCGAATCAGTACGCATATAAGTGATAAGTCCAACTGGACCCGAACTGCCAAGATCTAGCCCTTCATATAATTGTTGAGCCACCATCATTGTTTTGCGTGAAGTAAAGCCTAATTTGCGTGATGCCTCTTGCTGTAAACTGCTGGTAATAAAAGGGGCTGCAGGATTACGCCGCCTTTCTCGCCGTTTCACGTCCGTTACCGTAAACTCAGCCTTTTCTAATTCCGCTTGTATACTTTGTGCTTGCTCTTCGTTATCAATTTTAGCCTTATGATCATCAATTAAAATAAGTTGGGCATCAAATAATGCCGTTTTCGGCTTTCCTCGCAGCTTTGCAATCACTGTCCAATATTCTTCTGAGACAAAAGATTGGATTTCTTTTTCTCTATCACAGATAATTCCTACAGCTGCAGACTGCACTCGTCCTGCGCTAAGACCTTTTCTTACTTTCCTCCAAAGTAGTGGACTTAATTGATAACCAACAATTCTGTCTAATAGGCGCCTAGCTTGCTGCGCATCAACTCTCTCCATATTAATAGGCCGAGGTTTTTTTACAGCATTTTGAATTGTTGTTTTTGTAATTTCATTAAACTCAATTCGACAGGCTTTATCTTGAGGAATATTTAATATATGTGACAAATGCCAAGCAATCGCTTCTCCTTCCCTATCAGGGTCAGATGCCAAATAAACAGTATCTACTGACTTAGCAGCATTTTTAAGACTTTTTATAAGATCGCCTTTGCCACGAATATTAATATATTTAGGCGCGAAATTATTCTCTACATCTACACCAAATTGACTCTTAGGCAAATCACGTAAATGTCCCATAGAAGCCTTAACCGTGTAGTTTTTTCCAAGAAACTTCTCAATCGTTTTTGCTTTTGCTGGAGATTCAACTATAACTAATGCTTTGCTCACTTAACTCCCTCCTTAGCGCAGCGCAAATAGCGTTTACCGCAATGCTCTGTCACTAAACCACGTAATTCAAACTGAAGTAATATATAGGTAATAACTGCGGTACTCAATTTCGTTTTCATAACGATGTCTTCAATCCCTAAAGAATTCTCATATGTAAGTATGTTATAGACCAGTGCTTCCTCACTAGTAAGGTCGATTCTCTGAGTCTTCTTCTCTTTAATAGTTATGTCATATTCCTCTAATATGTCAGCAGTACTATCAATAAGTTTAGCACCCTGTTTTATTAGTCGATGTGTTCCTTTACTGGTTGGAGAAAAAATGCTGCCAGGCACCGCAAAGACGTCACGTCCTTCTTCTAAGGCAAAATCAGCTGTAATTAATGCTCCGCTTCTTTCTGCCGCTTCTACCACTACTACCCCACAGGACAAGCCATTAATAATTCTGTTGCGCGCTGGAAAATGACCAGGATGTGCCATCGTACCAGGAGCATATTCAGAAACTACAGCACCACTCTCTGCAATTTGGCTTATCAATTTTTCATTTTCAGGAGGATAGTTAATATCCACTCCACAGCCAAGTACTGCGATTGTATATCCATCTTTCAATAATGCGCCCTGATGAGCAGCTGTATCGATACCCCGGGCAGCACCACTCACTACCCATACTCCAGCTTCATTAAGCTCTGCTGCTAGTAACTGCGCAACATTTTTTCCATAGGAAGTAGCCTTCCTCGCTCCTACAATGGCAATAAGATGATCAGTGTTTGGCAATGCACCACGATAAAACAAAACTTGAGGAGCATTGTAAGTATTTAGGAGCAACTTAGGATATTGGGAATCATTATAAGAACAAATACGAATTCCTTTTCTCTCCCAATCACATGCTAATGTATATATATCTATTTTTTCCCGATGTATGAGTAATTTATTATAGATTATTTCATCTAAATGCCCACATAAAAATAAATCACGCTTATTGGCCAGCCAAGCCTGCTGAGCGCTACCAAAAAAAGAAACCAATCCCTTAAGACGTACGTTACCAATTCCAGTTACCATCTGCAATGCTGCCATGTATATTTTTTCCATTTTTCCTCCAACATGATCATATTTATCTAATCATATATTCATTCAGGAAAATCAGTATAAAATAATGGTAATTATAGCATATTTCCAGATTACACACCAATAAAAAATGTCAATTAGGAATCGTCTTACACAAATTTAGCAATTCCTTTTCATTTCAGCTAGAGTATAAATGTAATCAGCTATAATCATAGCAGCCTGAGGTCTTCCCATTTTCAAAGAATTCTGTCGTAATCGTATTAATTCTTCTGGTTGCTCGATAAATAACTTTTTTAAGATTAGCCTTATATCAAGTAAAGAGTCTGCCCTCAAAGCTACTTGCTGCTCAATTAAATAATTTGTATTTGCTTCTTCTTGTCCTGGTATCGGTCGATAAATGAGCATCGGAATGCCCTCTCACAATTTTTCTGCACAGGTTATTCCTCCTGGTTTCGAGATGATGAGATCTGCAACTGCCATTAATTCATTAACATACCCAACATATCCTAAAACTTGTACCTTATTACGCAGCTTAGGGTGCAAGTCCATCACTTTCTGGTACATCTTTTTATTTTTGCCTGCCACTACAATCATTTGTAATGGAATGCCAATATTTTCACAACATTGAACAATTTTATCCATGGGCAGAAGTCCTGCTCCCCCCCCCATAATAAGAATTGTTTTTATCTCATTACAAAACTGTAAATTTTGCATTACTTTTTCTCTATCAGGTACTCGTGAAAATTTCTCATCAACAGGAATCCCCATAACCTTTATACCATTACCATTTATTC
>CAMKSY010000371.1 GCA_946415545.1 uncultured Pelosinus sp.
TACTTATACTGTAACATATAAAAAAAACACGTAAACTTAATTGCTTGAATAATTAATGAGTAATTGGTTAACGCGATTGCAGAGGCAAAAAAATGTTGCCTGTAGAAAAGTGAATAGCATATTGCATACAATTGAGTCATAAGTGTTATTGTCCGCAGAGAGTAAACATGTTAATATGATAATAGATAAGCAGGTGAGTACAGTTAGAAATTTTGAGTTACGTGCATCTTGAAGGAGATGAAATCTAGATGAATATTTTTGATGTAATTGGTCCAGTCATGATTGGTCCTTCCAGCTCCCATACAGCTGGAGCAGTGCGTTTAGGGAATCTGGCATTCGCTATTTTAGGAGAAAACGTGAAAGAGGCTGTGATTGGCTTGCATGGTTCTTTTGCCCAAACGTACCGAGGACATGGCACCGATTTAGCTCTGGCAGCAGGCCTGCAGGGATGGGCAACGGATGATAGTCGTATTCCTAAATCGTTCGATTCAGCAAGAGAGGCAGAAATTGAGATTTCTTTTACCACGATTAACTTAGGTGATTTGTCTCATCCTAATTCGGTTCGGTTCTGGCTGACAGGTGTGAATGGAAATAAGTGCGCCGTAACGGGAGCCTCTATTGGTGGAGGTCGTGTTGTGGTAACGAATATAGATGATTTTCCTGTAGAATTTAGTGGTGACTTTCCAGCCATTTTGACGATGCACCGTGACCGTCCTGGTGCCATTGCCTTAGTTACAAGTATTTTATCGACACAAGGTGTAAATGTTGCGCAAATGAAAGTTTTTCGCAAACAAAAAGGTGGGTTAGCTGCTATGATTGTTGAGACGGATCAACCAATTGATGATGCAGCGTTTGAGGTCATTGGCAAGTTGCCTCATATACAATCGGTGCGCCGTATTCAGTTAGTATAAGATGGTAAAGTGATGAGGTGGAAAAAGTATGGAAGAAAAGTTGTCTTTGCAAGAATGGATTGATTTAGCAGAAACAGAGAAAAAAAGCTTTGGTGATTTTTGTATAGAGTTTCAGGCGAAAGAATTAGAAATAGAAAAAAGAGTTTTACTCGAGCGCATGGAGGAAATGTTGCATGTAATGGAGCAGTCTGTTGTGATTGGTCTTACAGGTATTACTTCTATGGGAGGACTGGTTGGTGGTAATGGCAAAAAGGTAGAGGCATATAGGACCAAATCTGCTGATAAGAGTGTTGTAGGCAGTGTGATGTCTAAAGCCATAATGATTGCTCTGGCTGTAGGTGAAGCAAATGCTTCTATGGGGCGTATCGTGGCTGCTCCTACGGCAGGCGCCAGCGGTACCTTGCCGGCTGTTTTATTTTCTTTGGCCGAAGCTCGTGGGTTTTCCATGGGGGAACTTGGGAAAGCGTTAATAGTAGCAGGTGCTATTGGCATGGTGATTGCCTCTAGAGCTTCTTTGTCAGGAGCGGCTGGTGGCTGTCAAGCTGAGTGCGGCTCGGCTGCCGCTATGGCAGCTGGTGCGGCCGTAGAACTCTATGGAGGTAGTCCTGATCAAGTCGGGCAAGCGGTTGCGATTACCTTAAAGAACATGTTAGGATTAGTTTGTGATCCTGTAGCTGGATTAGTGGAGGTACCTTGTGTAAAACGTAATGCAGGCGCTGCTGCTCAAGCGATGGTGGCTGCTGAAATGGCATTAGCTGGAATTTGCAGTGTCATACCTGTTGATGAAGTGATTGATGCTATGGCTGCAGTGGGAGATGCAATGTCTTGTACCTTGAAAGAAACCGCTCAAGGCGGGCTGGCTGCATCACCTACTGGAATACTTTTAGCCAATAAGTTATTTGCCAAAGTGGAATCATAGTACATACCATCTATAGATGCTGCGATATTGAAATTACAGGAGTTTTTTTCTTTACAGTGTAAATATATAGATAAAAAAATCAAAAATCAAAGGAGTATGAATATGAAGACTGTTATTAATACTGATTTGGCTCCCCAAGCGATTGGACCTTATTCACAGGCAATTAAGGCCAATGGATTTTTATTTGTTTCGGGACAGATACCATTAGATCCAATGACAGGACAGATCGTTTATGGTGGAATTGAATCACAAACTTATCAGGTACTAAACAATCTTAAGGCAATTTTAGAAAAAGAAGGATTGCGCTTTGAACATGTAGTAAAAACAAGCGTGTTCTTAAAAGATATGGAAGATTTTACTGTTATGAACAAAGTTTACGCAGAGTATTTTAAAACGGAGCCACCAGCTCGAGCTTGCGTCCAAGTTGCCAGACTGCCTCGTGATGTAAGTGTGGAGATCGAAGTAATTGCTGTTTACGAAAAGTAAAAATACAGTCTCAGACCTTTCGGTCTTGAGGCTGTATTTTTATATTTTTATATTTTGTAGATTGAGAAATGATCTAAATGTTATACTATAGGATATAATTATTTTCTTTTCTTCTGCTTTTTAGGTTCTAGAGGCTGTGTCCTTTGTTTTAAACCACACCAAACAAAGAAGATACTGCCAATAATGATTATGACAAGGCTGGTTAGCTGAGCAGATTTTAGGCCTAGAAGCAGCGTTGTGCTATAGTCTCCTCGCAGAAACTCTAAGAAAAAACGAGCGATAGAGTATAAAATCGCATAGAGAATAAATACTTGACCTTTAGCATGGTTGGTAGTGCGAAAGAGGAGTAATAGGACGAAAATGATGATGTCAATTTGTCCTTCCCAAATTTCAGCAGGCCAAAGAGGCTTATCTCCATATACTTGATAGGCTAAGGTTGTTGCTGGATAGATAATACCAAAGGGACCTCCTGTAGGATGTCCAAAAGCATCACCATTTAATAAATTCGCCATGCGCCCAATGGATTGCCCCATGATGATAGCTGGTGCTACAATATCAGCAAAGGCCCAGGTATCAATGTGATGACGTTTTGTATAAATGTATCCAGCAAGAAAACCAAAAAGAATGCCGCCTTGTATCGCCATTCCACCTTGCCAGACGAAAGGGATTTCTAATAGATGATGCTGATAATAATCCCAATCAAAGAAAAAGACATCCCATAAGCGGGCACCGACAATTCCAGATAAACCGCCATAAATTCCTATATCTACAACATGTTCATGCCAACGGCCATCTTGTTTTGCTAAAAAATAGGCTGTACCTGTCGCAAGAATAATGCTTAAGCTAAGTATTAAGCCATAGGCTCGAATTGGGAAGTCGCCGATAAAAAAAAGATATTGGTGCATAAAATCCTCCTAGTGTTTGGTTCTATTTTTGCAATTCAGCTTGTGTCTATAGTATAACAAAATTTGGTATTAAACACATCATGAGAATAATAATAATGAGAAGAGGCAGATGCGATGAGAAAAAGAATGTTTATAGCGTTGTTAGTACTTTTAGGCCTTGCAGGATCTTGGTATGTGGGATTCTTCGAGAAAGAGCCAACACCACAGCCACAGGCACAAGATGAAAAGATTGATGTCAAAGTGGGAAAAAATTCACCCTCTTTTACTCTTGACAGCTTAGCAGGTAATCAAGTTACTGTTGGGAAGACTGGCAGAATTACTG
>CAMKSY010000372.1 GCA_946415545.1 uncultured Pelosinus sp.
TGAAATAAATGATTATCCCAGCCACTTACTAGATTTTCCTGCCAGGTAAGGCGATCCATTTCAGCAATTTTACTTCTGACCCTATCTAAGCGTTTTTTCACAGCCATAACCTGCTCCCAATCTGTTTTTAAAGCTGTAATTAATTTATCCATCTGCAATTTTAAAAGATCATAATCCCGATCAAAAGGATACGCAAAGGGAATGGTATCTATACCTGCCAATTGCAAGGTTTCCATTAAAGCATGAGTATTACTGCAATCTCCTTGGGTAACTGCAAGTACTGTATCTATATTTCCCCTCTCTATGACTACAGAATATAATCCTTTAATCCAGCCGCAGATATTACGAGGGTAACCTGCGTCCTCAGCTCCTTCTACTAACCGATTGGCTTCTTTATCAGTAATAAATACATTATTTAAATCTACTGGCACATTTCCCGCTGCTAGAATAATCTCCACTGGTACGGTTGTAGTGATACCAATATTAGCCATGTCATTCCTCCAACACAAAGTCCATACATTTTTAGACCTATCATTTTACAGCAAAAATAACAAAGAGGATAGCTGTATTCTATCCTCTTTGCTAATCCATTACTCAGCCGAAAGAAGATTTTCTGTCCTTCTCTCTACTGCTGCATAATTCTTAATAATGACAATCGGTGTCCGTTGGGAAGCGTTACCGAAAGGATTATCAATCAAAATATGTGCTAACTTCTTAGGATCAAGACCTGCTGAAGCACCTACTACCAAGGCTCGCTTCAAATCA
This sequence comes from uncultured Pelosinus sp., assembly GCA_946415545.1. Classification (GTDB taxonomy): domain Bacteria; phylum Bacillota; class Negativicutes; order DSM-13327; family DSM-13327; genus Pelosinus. The sequence continues at coordinate 766 of CAMKSY010000372.1, forward strand.
TTTACATCTGCAACTGCTGCACCATAACAGCCTAATCTTCGCTTAATTTCCTCTGCTACGCTATTTGCCTCCAAAGGTCCGTATACCAGACATTTATCAAAGGGAGGCATTGTGCCTGTAACATCATCAACTAGCGCAGCATGTGAACCTGCCAGCTCATAAAACACACCATTTTTTCCCACGATTTTGGCAAACATTCCTATAATCATGGCAAATAAAACGCGCCACTTACCTTCTGCGTCCATTAATGACTGCATACCGTACACACTGGATAAGCTACCTTTTTGAGGTACAAAGCGACATAAAATCTTCGCTAAAAAACATACTTTAAAATCCTCGGGTCTTGCTACACGTCCCTGGGTAATCGCAACAACGCTCTCAGCTACCGATACTACATCATCCGGTCCTATATCCTCTTTAGTATACTTTTCAATCATATCTACAATATTGTCTTTATCTGTTAAAATACGCGTACCTACTGGTTTGAGTTCAAGTTCTGCCATTACTAGCCCTCCCTTTTCGCAGTACCTTTTGCCTGCATAGCCCTATTGATTTCATCACAAGTCATAATCATGCGTGACTTATGAATATACCATGGGGTACGAGCTACAATCTGATATACAATATCAATCGGCATATCTACGGACAAATCACATAAATTTTGCAAGGCATCCTCAATAGTACCTGTCTTCGCAGTAAATGTAACTGTAACAATAACGCTTCCGCCCGTTCCTTTTGGAATAATCACAGCTTCAAAATAATTATCGGTTCGGGGTGCTGTAGTAAGTTCCATTCTAGACGTTACATCAACACCATCAAATTGTTCATAAGGAAGCAGATGACGAGGAAACGCATCCATGATCGTACCATCCTGTGAACCTTTATTGATAAATGCTACTTGACATGAAAAAGTAGCGGTTTTTTCAGTTTGATCAACAACTATAAATTCCGTACGCTCATTCACTTTAAATTCAAACTCCGCATCACCTTGTTTGGCAATAAACAACCACACAGCTACTGCCATAAGGATAGCTACTATTACTATTGTCACTAAGATTTCCACACCAAGGCCCCCATCTCTAGAAGTTTTTTCCTCTATTAGTATACCAAATTTTCCTCAAAAGTACATCATACAGGAACAAATCCTTCTAACGTTACCAATTCAAAGTTTACTTTTTCAGTAACGAACATAAAATTTGCCATCCTTTTTGCCCGTTCCACGTCTGCAGAAAAACACAAGCGTATTTTGCTTTGATTAGCTGCAGATATTTGCCCATTCTGAAGGAGTATCTTCTGTGCCTCTCTTGCAGTCTCTTTTGCTGGGTCGATAATTGCGATCTTATCCCCTGTTATTTTCTGTATCACCGAACTTACAAAAGGATAATGAGTACAACCTAAAATGATGACATCCACTCCCAGCTTTTTCATAGGCAGCACATACTCAGCAATCGCCTGCTCGATTTCAGTTCCTTCTACCTGTTCTCTTTCTATCAATGGCACCAGTTTAGGACATGCCTGAGAATAAACCTGCACTTCAGTATCCTTAGAGTAAATTGCCCGCTTATGGCTTTCACTAGTAATCGTAGCTTGTGTCGCAAGAACCCCCACCCTTTTGCAATTGCTAGCAGCAAGTGCCATGTCCACTCTAGTGTTTACGCCAACCAAAGGAAATGAATACTGAGATCTCATTTTTTCCAGTCCCAGAGCAGTCATAGTATTACATGCAACTACAGCCATTTTAACCTTTTGCACTGCAAAAAAATCTAATATTTGCTTCATAAATGCAAGAATCTCTGACGGAGGACGTGATCCATAAGGAGTTCGAGCCGTATCTCCAAAATAGATTAAACTCTCCCCTGGCATCATTTCCATCATTTCTTTCACTACAGTAAGTCCGCCAATTCCAGAATCAAAAATACCAATTGGTGCATTTGTATTCATATGATTGCACCTCCTAACAAAATATTCTATCTCAATCTATTTTCTTATATGCACTCACTCTCCTGTACTTTCGAAATATCCTTTTAATTTTGTAAAATATGTACCAGGCAAACGAATAATTTTACCCTGCTTATTGGTAAACAAATTTTGAGTATTACCTGTTGCCAAGAGTGCTCCATCGGCCTCTCGAATTACTTTATAAGTAAATGCCATCTTTACAGGTGTTACTTCTGTCATTGTTGTCTCAATGAGGATGATATCATCAAATTTTGCAGATGAACGATATTGGCAATCTACACTGGTAATCGGAAAGACAATGTTATCATCCATCATTTCAAGCAGAGAAATGCCTGCTTGTCGTAAATATTCTACACGCCCCATCTCAAACCAGCGAAAATAGTTGGCATGGTGCACCACAGCCATCATATCCGTCTCAACAAAACGAACTTTTTCCCGAACTGTAATCATATCTCAAAGCCTCACTTCTTCTTAATTTACTTATAAATAACAAGCAGTATCCTTGGAAATCAAATGCCCATAAGCATTTATTTATTGTACTTTTCTTTTTTATGTTTGTCAAAAGTTTTACCTTTTTTTCTCAAGCTTTATCCCCTTATAATTACGATCCTAATTTAAAGTAAGCCAACCTTCTTAACATCAATGCAGATCTATCTTCCTTTGCATAAAATTATGTAATAGTTTGTGTCCTTACATAATATACGACACATTGCCGCCAATAAATACATAGCATATCAAGAACCAATATTTTTACTAAAAGGAGGTCAAATATCATTATGTCCTTTGACGATACTTCAAT
>CAMKSY010000373.1 GCA_946415545.1 uncultured Pelosinus sp.
GACAAAGCGGACAACAGCATATAGGTTATGGCTCCTCCAAAGAATAGCCAATCCATCATAATCAGTAGGATCACCCCAACAGCGATCACTATTTTCGCCCACCAAGGAAGTGTATCCCACCCTCCTTCTTGATTAGCAGCTTGTGCGCGCTGCACAGGTTTGGCATCGGTTTTAAGTTCAAGATTATACTCTTTTGCTACTTCCGTGGCAACCGTCAGATAGCCATTTAAAATACCCTTATCATAATCTCCCTGTTGAAAATAAGGAATCATATAATTATCTTGAATACGCCCAGTCTTAGCATCTGGCAATGCACCTTCCAGTCCATAGCCAACTTCAATGCGGGATTGTTTATCGTCCACAGCTATTAAAATAAGAACTCCATTGTTAAGGGATTTATCCCCCACCCCCCACTGTCTGAGAACTTCTAAGGAATACTCTTCCAAAGGTGCTCCCTCTAGTGTTTTGGTGGTCATGACCACAATCTGAGCCTTCGTTTTAGCAGCAAGCTGGCTTCCTAAGCTATTGATCCGAGACTTTGTTTCTGGCTTTACTACGCCAGCATAATCCTGAATGTAAATGCTATTCGTAGGAGCTGGAGGTACTTGCGGCTGTGCCCAGGCTACTGCAGCGATCAACAGATATGCCACAAACACAATCCAGGCTAGCCTCTTTTTCATATTCTTCCCTCGCTTATACGGATAATACATAAGAAAAAAATAAATTAATGGTCTTTCGTTATTTAAAACTTAACTTGCGGTACTTGTTGTGCGCCTTCTGCTGCTTTGAAGTATTCTTTTGCTCCAAATCCTAGCATTCCTGCATAGATATTGGATGGAAATGTACGAATTTTTGAGTTGTATATCTGTACTGCATCATTATAATCTTTACGTGCTACTGCAATGCGATTTTCAGTACCTGCTAATTCATCAGCCAACTGCCTAAAGTTCTGATCCGCTTTAAGGTTCGGATAGTTTTCTGCAATGACTAACAATCTGGAAAGTGCGCCGCCTAATTCGTTATTTGCTTCTGCTTTAGCAGCAACCCCCTGACTTCCCGCAAGTTTTGCTCTTGCATCTGCCACTGCCTTGATAGCTGCTTGTTCATGCTGGGCATATCCGGAAACCGTTGCATTTAAATTCGGAATTAAATCGGCCCGACGCTGCAGCTGATTTTCTACCTGACTCCACTTGCCATTGATTGCTTCGTCCATAGTAACTAAACCATTATAGCCAGAGAATGCGCCTATCACCAGCACAGCAACTAGAGCAAGCACAATCCATACTGTTTTATTCATATTATTGAATCCTCCTTAACATTATGTTACTTACATTCTATCCAACTTTACAAGAAATGAAAAGTACAATTTTTTCCAGGCGTTAATGCGGCTGCTGACGGAAAAAATTATATACGGCTTGCGCCGCGGGAAAAGTCATTGTGTCTACCGCCGCCATTTCCTCAACGGTGGCTGCTTTCATTTTAGCTAAGCTGCCGAAATGATCCCATAGTGCCTTACGGCGTTTTCCGCCAATCCCTGCAACATGATCTAAAACTGACACCATATTTCGTTTGGAGCGGAGCTTTCGATGATAGGTAACGGCAAAGCGGTGAGCTTCGTCTCGAATTCGCTGAATTAGATATAAAGCTTGTGAATGCCGGGGTAAAATCAAAGGCTCACTATCACCTTCGCGGAAAATATGCTCAAATTCTTTTGCCAGGCCAATAACAGGAACCTGGAACCAGCCAGCACCGCGAATGATCTCTAAAGCAGAGCTTAATTGTCCCTTACCTCCATCAATGATGATTAAATCAGGAGGCGGCTGACCTCCTTGGGCGTACCGTCTGCTTACTACTTCCTGCATGGATTTAAAATCATCTGGTTTTCCCTCTACTGTCAGGAGTTTATAACGACGATACTCTTCTTTTTTCGGCATACCACCTTCAAAAACCACCATCGATGCTACCGTCTCTGCTCCTTGAATGTGGGAAATATCAAAGCACTCCATGCGTTCTGGCGGACCATCCAATCCTAAATATCTTCCAAGGTCAGCGAGTGCTCCTTCTGTTTGCTCAGAATGGGCTTTTATCTTTCCTTCTTGCTCTTGAAGCACCAGAGCTGCATTCCCGTCTGCCATGGTAACAATATCTTTTTTGGTACCTCGTTTGGGTATTTCCACAGCCACTCGACTGCCCTTTAACTGGCTTAACCAATCTCCTAACAAGGACTGCTCTTCAATGTTCATCGGCAATAAGATTTCTTTCGGAATAAATGTGCTTTGGCTGTAATACTGTTTGAGAAAAGCGGTCAGAACTGCCCCATCCTCTTCCTGATCACTGCCTGCTAACAAGAAATGATCCCGTCCTACCATTTTTCCGCTTCTAATAAAAAACACCTGAACGCAAGTTCCCAGAGCAGAACGGGCTAAACCAATGGCATCCTGATCCCCTGCCCCTGTAACAATATTTTGCTTTTCTCTGACTTTTTCTACTGCCGCTAATTGATCTCTGAGCTTTGCTGCTTGTTCAAAGGCCAGCTCCTCGGCTGCAACCTCCATTTTCTTTTTCAGGCTTTGCACTACCGTATCACTACGACCTTCCAGCAGCAGACAAACTTCTTTTATCATACTTTGATACGTTGCCACATCTACAAAGCCAGCACAAGGCGCTAGGCACCGTTTAATATGATATTCTAAACAAGGACGTCTAGCATCTAGTATTCTACAGCTGCGCAAAGGAAATAATTTACGCATTAATTTAATGGTTTCGTGAACGGCTCCTGCACTGGTATAAGGACCAAAATAACGAGCACCATCTTTTTGTACTCTTCGGGTAGCATATAAACGTGGAAACTCTTCATTTATTGTTACCTTTATATATGGATAGGTTTTGTCATCCCGCAAACTAATATTATACTTTGGACGATGTTTTTTTATTAAATTGCATTCTAAGATTAAAGCCTCAATTTCCGAGGCTGTAACGATATATTCCAGATTGGCAATTCGCGATACCATGGACTGCACTTTTGGGGAGTGATTGCGGCTGGATTGAAAGTAAGAACGTACGCGATTCTTTAGTACAACGGCTTTGCCTACATAAATAATACGCTCCTGAGCATCTTTCATTAAATATACACCTGGCTGATCCGGCAAATGGCTTAATTTCTCGGTTAATTCATCGTTCATATTGAAAATACTCCTTTGGAAAATAATATCTCATTGCCAAAAGACTACAAGTATGAGATAATTGTAACATACTTTTAGCACCAGCTAATAATCCTTTTTTAAAGGTTCAATGTATACATGCAATAAATTCATTGTCGACTTAAATGTTATATACTATAATTAAGTCCATTAATGTTTTAAATATTTTTACTTGATATTTGCAAATGGGAGGTCGCTATTGATGTTCAAAAGAATACTCATCGCCAATCGTGGTGAAATTGCCGTTAGAATCATTCGAGCCTGTCAGGAACTAGATATTGAAACCGTCGCTGTATATTCAGA
>CAMKSY010000374.1 GCA_946415545.1 uncultured Pelosinus sp.
AAGTTGTCAACCACGTCACAAAAATTCCTCTTCACCCCCACCTGTTTCTCGAGATGGGTCTTATTTGGAAACCAAATAAAATTTTGCCTCTTGCTTGCAAAGCCTTCATCGATTTTGTAAATGAATTTGAGTATGTGAAATAACATAATAAGTTAATGCATCCTTTTAGCCCCAGGAGTACGGAAAACATAACAACTGAACCACAAAGGCGCAATGCTGCTGAGCAGTAGTGCGCCTTTGTGGTTTACTTATTTATATATAATTTCGGCAGCCTAAAAAGGAAATAACCGCAAATCCAATAATTAGAGTGCCTGATATGCGATTAACCCATATCAATCTCTGATAATTGAATCGATGTCGCAACAACTGAACCATTCCACTTAACAGAAACCACCATAGGCAAGATCCTAAAAACACTCCCGCTACCAGTAAGTAAGAGGAAAATAAGCCGCTTGTTGCATCACCAATACCAAAGCCTGCAAAAACAGCACTAAATGACAATATAGTCATCGGATTCGTAATCGTCAGGAAAAATGTAGTAAGAAACGCTCTCACCCATCCATCCTGATACACTTCTTCTTTCATTGAAGCAGGTTTGGCAATAAAAGTACTATATCCAAGATAACCTAAAAAGCCACTGCCTATAATGCGCAAAGATAGGCTATGATCTACAAATATAGTTGTAATTATAGTAAATCCAAAAGCAGCTATACTTCCATAAAAAGCATCTGCTGTTGCTGCTCCTAATCCTGCTGCCAAACCATTACGCATCCCTTGGGTTAACGTTCGGCGAATACACAAAATTCCGATAGGCCCAACTGGGGCGGCGATGGAAAATCCCAGTAATAGCCCTTTGACCAGCCATAGCGAATCCAGCACCTGCAAACAACCTCCTCTCTAGTCTTATCCAGTGATATATTACCTAACTCCAGCCTTCTCTATCAGGTAATATAGGAGTTGCTTTTACTGTAGATAAATGATTGTTGTACGCATTTGATGTACCTCTTACAGAAATCTAATGTTAAGCCCTGATCGTCAGGATCATTATTGTTGGATAGTGTATTATAATGCAAATTATATGTTCATGATAATCAATTCAATTTTATTCGCAAAATGGAAATTTAACAACTGGAGCCGGATTCCATTTCTCTAGTTCTTCTAGAATCAAAGGAAGCTTTTTAACCAAATCATCTAATTCTTCTTGAGTCATTTCAAATTCACTCTCATCCTCCACAAACTCGCCTCCTCCACTAACTAAATATATGTCACAAAAAAAACTGCTAGGTTCATCAAGTAATCCTTACTGATGCAACCTGGCAGTCATTGACACGATATCATTAGACCCATAGTTTTGCGTCCTTATTTTTCAATAAGTTTGCCATAAGATTCATTTTTATTCAAGTATACTATAATCATTTCATAAATTCTACTATCCCTTGCATATAAAAAATTCAGCCTAATTTTCTTTTTATTATCGTTAAAAGATAGCTTTATCTTTTATAATTATTTTCCATCTTCTGTTATAAATCTGATTTGACTTGAACAATTTTTAGAAGATGTATTGCTGTACCAAGCATCATACGTACTTCTGCTGAATCCAATGATACATCCAAAATGCTCTCTATTCTTTGTTTTCTGTTTTGAATCGTTTTATAGTGGAAAAACGTCTGTTTTCCAACTTCCTTTAAGCTAAGCCCAGATAAGATCTTCTCCAGTGTATCAACTAATTCAGTTTGATTTTTCTGATCATATTCAAGTAAAGGTCCTAATGTCTTTTTAACAAATACCTCGGATTCATCTGAGTCTGCAAAAGGAATTAAAACTTGGTATACTCCACAATCGTCAAAATGATACACCTTCTGCTGCTTCCATATTCTCTTGCCAATACGCACTGCTGATTGGGCATGCTTAAATCGAAGGGCAACGTGTGCTAACGACTCAAAATAGTCGGCTATACCAATGTGAGCTTGTAAGCCGGGAAAGGATAATGCGACAAGGTCTATATAAGATTCTGCTAATTGTATCTCTTTGGTTTTATGATAAGTAGAATGACATATAGTACTCAATATACCAATACCCTCAGGCACCTCCCAAGCAATCGTATCCTCTTGATTCGTAAGCTGATCAATCAGTATATCCATATTTTTTTGCCTCTGCCCTAATGCATTGACTTCACTAAGAAAACTACCACTATCATCAATACTTAGAAAATATAACGAAAAATGATTAGGAAGCTGAATTCCTAATCGATACGCATGATTGTAAGCATCTGAATCAATATCGATATCACCATTTAAAAGCTTTGTAAAAAAATCATTTTTTAACCTTCGTTCATAAGATTGCTGCAAATCATTTTCCGCCAACTTTCTTTGTGTAATATCTCTGATAACACAAAGAAATCCTATATTCTGTCCCTCTTCATCCTTAGCGGCACTCATCAACGATTCCAGCCAAATCAATTCTCCATCCTTGCGCTGCTGCTCTACTTCCATAAGCATAGGAGGGCCTCCCCCCTCTTGTCCAGCCATCCTGTCTAATTGTATGCCAATAAAAGGCAGTACTTGCTCCGGTAAAGATAATTCACTATAATCTGCTGCCGTATAACCGAGTAATCTCTCAATGGATGGGCTGCAGTAGATAACCTTCTTATCATCATCCATAAGTACGATCATATCATCCATATTCTCAGCAATGAGCCGATACTTTTGCTCACTTTCCTTAAGCTGAACCTCACGCTTCTCTAACTCCGACATATATTTTTTTTCATTTTCTTCTGCTTGTTTTAATCGCTGTATCATAATGTTAAAGGATGCTGAAAAATCCCCCATAAAATCAATACGCTGATTAAAATCGCCTGAAGCTATCATACTTGTCTGCCAGGTTAAATGGCGCAGATTGGACTGTAATGCTTTTAATGTACCAGCCCAATAGCCCTTCATGCTTAGGTTCTGGGACAAATCGCCATTAGATATGTCATAAGTAAATTCTCGAATGGTCATAAGTTCTTCAATGAATTGTAAGATGGCCGGATGATCATTAAGCTCATCAATTAGTAATGCTGATTTGCCACGCTTTCTTAATAGATCATGTAACAGCAATTCAATGGTTTCTGTATGTTTCACCTTCAATCCCCCTGACGCCGTTAACTACTAACTGCACAAAACAATATCAATCGTTAATAATTTCTGCAACAAAACGACAGGTACGATCTCCTGTGCACCAGCAATCAATTTCTTTAACACTAAATCGATATCCTGTAAAAGCTTCTAATAAACCCGCAATAAAGCCCTCATCATATCTGCAAAATTCATAGTCTAACTCTGGCAGCCCAGAGCAATCCAGATCCTCAAAAATGCTAATAACGAATTTGCCTTTCTCTATATCGACTTCCTCCATCCTTAGTATTCCAATTCCCTTTTCAACTAAAGTGGCTTGTAATGTCTTTATAAATTCGTTAAAATCAGA
>CAMKSY010000375.1 GCA_946415545.1 uncultured Pelosinus sp.
GTGTAACCTCCCGCTCCAACAATCGGCAATGTAAATGTAAAAGTGCTCCCTTTACCAATTTCACTCTCTACTCTGATTTGCCCTCCATGCAGTTGAACAAAATTATGGGCTAAGGCAAGGCCTAATCCACTCCCCGTATATTCCCGTTCACTAGGGCTGCCAGCCTGTTTAAACTTTTCAAATATAGAATTTTGTTCTTCCTTACGGATACCAATACCCGTATCCTTCACAGCTATCTCCAGATACGACTCCTGCTTTTGATGAATCACACCGGCGTCAATGCTAATTGAGCCTTGATCGGGAGTGAATTTCACTGCATTACCAATGAGATTTTTGATAATATGACTTACTTTGTCATAATCAGCCATGATAATCGGTACTGTGGAACTAATATTAATATGAAACTGAAGTTTCTTTTTAAGCAGTAACGGTGAGATAATGCGAGCAATGCCATCAACAATCTCTCTAATATCTGTAGGCCGCCTATCTAATCTGGCCAAACCAGCCTCAATTTTAGACATATCCAAGATGTCATTGATCTGACTTAGCAGTTGATGGGAACTTTCAAAGATATCTACTAAATATTCTCGTTGCTGGCTACTCAGATTTTCTTCGTACAACAATATTTCACTAAAAGCGATGATGGCAGTCAAGGGAGTTCGTAGTTCATGGCTCATTACAGCTAGAAATTCTGACTTGAGCTGATCCGCTTGGCTGAGCTTGTCGTTCATAGCCCGCAGTGCAGCACCTTGTTCAAGCAGCTGTACATTCGCTTCTTGCAGCAAATAAGTACGTTCGTTAACCTTTTGTTCTAATTCAATATAAAAATGCTGGATTTTATCTGCCATGGTATTAAAAGCTTCCACAAAGGATTTCATTTCATCATAAGTCTGAATATCAACCAATTTTGTTTCCAGTTGCCCATCGCCGATGGATTTTACCTTTGCAGTAAGTTCTTGGATCGGCATAATTACAATGTGCTCCATCAAAATATAAATCAATCCAATGATGGCTAAAACCATAAACACAATAAATAATAATTGATTCATGACATAGCTTCTCTGATTTGCTTCGTAAGCAGTCATCGGAACGATAATACTGATCGCCCCAGCAAAATCACCTGCCATAAAGCCTTCTTTTAGATTTCCTGATATATCCCTGCTACCTGCTGGCTTACCATGACAAGACATGCAGCTTTCGTCGTAATATAAAGGAGAAAAATAGCGAAAAACCTTTTCCCCACCATGCACATCGTATCCCCACACCGCTGAAAGATCAGAATTAGCAGCCAAGATTTTCATTTTTTCTATTTCAAAGCTATCAGGGGTATTTTCTGGAGCACGCACAGAGAAACGAGTTTGTTTGATTTTATAACCAGAAGATTGATTAAAAAAATCCCCGACCTCTTTTCCTACTGCCGCTGGGTTTAGATGTTTAAATTCATAATGTCCCTGTGAATCCGAATTAATATTATCTTGCCTGAGAGCAATTACAGAGCGAGTAGCAATAAGCTGCCTGGCGACCACGGCTGCTTTTTCACGCATTTCTTCCTCGGCTTGTACTCTGTATTGATGAATATTCCATAAAAGATTTATTGTCATCAGTACTGTTACTACGGCAGCTATACTTAGCATAAATCGTAAACTAAGACTATTTTTTATAAATATCTCACCCAGCTTTCTTATTAGCATCCGATTTACAATACAATTCGCATAATTATCTGTAAATCCTTCCAAAATCATCATAATTAGCCATCAATCAACATTTATGATAGAATTGACATCAGTATAGATACATATGATACAATGCAGGAGCCATTACCGAACAAAATCTTTACATCAATATACAACGTTTTAATGCATTGTATAAATAAGCAGGTGTTTAACATGAAACGATTTTTATTTTTAATACTAATTCTTATGAATGTCTTGTTATTTCTTATTGAAAGCAGCGACAAAATTGGTTTAACAAATTATAAACCAACTATAGAAATCACCAATCTCGAAGATACATATAAATTAACCTGGCCGGCAATATCATATTTTGTTTATTACGAGGTGGAAATCGTAAACCAAATTCCAGAAAAAAATCAAGATTTTTCTACTGCGCTCCCTCTACACCAAATTATTAAGTATCGTACTTTTGAAAATTCAATTACAATTAATCAAAACTTTCCAGAAACTGCCTATCTTAGAGTATCAGCACATAGCTTATTTCACCATCCTTTGGGTTCCTATTCTGACTTTACTCCCATAGCCAAAACTGGCACAAATCCAGAAGATGCATTGCGCACTAAACCCCGTTCTTTGATACATTACCCTATTCATTCTCCTGCTTCTAATTTTCCGCTATTGATGTGGACTCCAGTCCCAGGTGCTGTTTATTATGAAATCGAATTATTAAACTCTCCTCCTGAAAATCCAAATGATATACTCCCTTCACGCTTCCAGATGCTCTCCTCACGAGAAGTATTTACAAATGGTTATAATATCAATCTAGCTAGCTATCCCAATAATCACTTCTATTGGCGAGTTCGCGCCCTGGATTATGCAGGAAGTCCAGTCGGCGTTTTTTCCGATGCTGCTGAAGTCTACATTGATCATACGTTGCCTCCAAATCTAAAGCCCTTATCAAACACCGGCTATAAAACGGCCAATATGCCAATGCCTCTTTATCCTGTATACTCATGGATTCCAATTACTGGAGCCACCTCTTATGAATTTGAATTAGCCTCAGCACCGCCCGAGAATCCCAATGGAGTACAACCGTCTCGTCATCGTCTTAGACATCAAATTGTTTCTATGGGTTCAGATTACTATGACGAAACGCCTTTAGGCACTCCCGGCACCTATTATTGGCGTGTTCGCGGTTTAGATGAAAGCGGTGCTGCTGTTGGTGTTTATTCGAATGCAGAATCCTTTGTCGTTGACCGTACCCCAGGCAACTATGCAGCTACTTTGGGTGACAGTATCACCCATGGCGGCGGTGCTGTATCTTATTCACCTGCCGATCTTGAATATAGTTTTCAAAATTATTTATCCTTTCCTACTATTAATTTAGGCAGAAGCGGCGATACTTCGGCTTCTATGTTAAGTCGCTTTGATGCAGATGTATTGCCGTATCACCCTATGTTCCTAATTATTATGGGAGGAACCAATAGCTTGCGGGGAGGTATACCCGGCAGCCAAGTCGTTGAAGAATTAAGTGCAATCCGCGATAAATGCTTAATCCATGGCATTCGTCCAATTTTTTTAACATTACCGCCAATTAACCCTCAGGCTATTCAGCAGGTATTTAATGAAGAAACGGTGCCTGAATGGCAAAAAGAGTTTGCTGTCGTAAATCACTTTATTCGTCAGCAACGGTATTATATTGACCTTGAGCCTTATTTTTTGGATGGAGATCAGGCATTGCCTCTCCGCTACGCTACGGACGGGCTGCATTTAGATATAG
>CAMKSY010000376.1 GCA_946415545.1 uncultured Pelosinus sp.
ATTTTTCTTTGTCAAACAAGCAGATATTCCCCTTGCCATCTCGTTTTGCCTGATACATCGCTTCATCGGCATGCTGTAATAAGGTTGCAGCATCACTGGCATCCTGAGGATATAAAGCAACGCCAATGCTAATGGACGCCATTACCTGCTGATCACCTAAGATAAACGGATCAGTAACAGCTTTTAAGATACGTTCCAATACCACTTTATAGTGATTTGCCTCTTCTAAATTCTGTAAAAGAAGCACAAATTCATCGCCACCAATCCGAGCTAATGTATCCTGCGCTCGCAGGCAGAATCTAAAACGCTCCGTTACCTCAATTAGCAAACAATCACCACTCTCATGACCTAAGGTATCATTGATCAATTTAAAATTATCCAAATCTAAATAACAGACCGCCAAAATTCCCTTATCTCGCTTACTCTGGGCAATAGCCTGGTTAAGACGGTCATATAATAAGCGTCGATTGGGAAGACCAGTTAACGTATCAAAAAAGGCAAGGCATTCCAGCTCCGCTTTGTGTCGTTTCAAGTCAATAATTAACTTGACCACCCATGCCACTAATATACTAAAGATCAGCCCTTGGATCATTTTTAAAGACAGTCCGTAAACATCATTCCAGCCATTGGTGGGAGCTACGCTAAGTATCCACGTTACGTTAGACATATTTATAATTCTTTCCACAGGCTCCTCTGCTAAAGCATCTGCAGATGCAGCAATAACCTCTTTTTGCCCTGTATCCGGATGGATGTGCCACAATTCATAGGCAAAGCCCTGCATCTCCAGCTGAGAAAGGTGAGCAGATTTAAGGATCTCCGGAAAAAGAAGTACCACGTTAACAAATCCCCAAAAATAAGAATTTCCTATTTCATCCTTAAGAAATACCGGCAGATACCCTACGCCCCCGAAGGAGCCTTGAAGTATTTTGATCGGACCCGCAAAAGTCAGCTGTCCACTATCACGTGCCAAAATTGCTTCAGCAGACCACGTCTCGTCATTTATCAGATCGTGACCTATGGCATTTTCATTACCAGTAAGAGGCTCGATTTGTTGCACTACTCCCCCAGGGGCCAACTGCAGCGAGTCTACTCCAGGATACATCAGCAGCAACTGACTTGCTATATCATGAAAATGAGAAATATTGCCCTTTCCCTGCCGAACCAATGCTGCTATTGGATAGGCAGTGGCAAAACCCCTCTCATTGGCGTGTCTAATTGCATCTGCATAGCCACTTGTTATCTCATAGGCACGAACTCTGGCAATTTTAAGACGATCTTGCTCCAGCTGCCAAATAATCCAGGTGGCAAAAACAGCGGTCAGAAAAAAGACAATGGCCGCGATGAGCAGGGGACTGGAGAATATATAATTACTGCGTAAAGGAGTTGTAGTATCATAATAAAAATCTTTCATTTTTCTCCTCCTTCACCTACGTTGCAAATATTCATTTGTAATATTGTATGCGATTAATTTCTTCGCATTAAAGTGAAATTTACTGGCTGCTAGTTTCTTTTAGAAAAACATGTATCCATTGAAGAGATTCCAGATACAACTCAGGAACTTCCTCTTCTTGAATATTACATCTTTTTGCATAAAAGGAAACATCTCCCCATTCACCTTTTTCGTAAGACAACAGTAAGGCATAAATATTTCCTAACTGATTATTAGCACCTAATAAGGCATCTTTTACGCCAATGGAAACAGGTAAATCTTTTAATATTTCCTTCATGGGCCGATTTAATAAGGAATCGAGCAGAGAAAACATTCCCATGATAAATGCATCCGGAGCTAGCATAGATAAATTCATTTTTTGTGCCAGACTTTCGCCAAATTTAGCCCGTATTACTGACAATACCACAATCTCCTCAGGGCGATCCCGCCCTAGCTCTCTGAGTATCAGCAGAGATATCCACTGCTCTACCTGGCGCTTCCCCAGCAAAACGAGAGCTTGCTTAATGGAATGTACCTTCTGGCGAAAACCGAAATGTGCAGAATTTACATATTTTAATAATTTATAAGAGAAGGCAACATCATATTTAATAATCTCTTCCATTCGTCCATAATCCAGATCTGTGCGGTGGATTTCCTGCAAGATACGTATATATTGAACTTTATAGCTAGGAACATCTTCTTCAGATAAAATTTCAGGCTTACTAAAAAAATACCCTTGAAAATAGCTGTAGCCTAAAGAAACTGCCTGCTCAAATTCTTCCCTTGTCTCCACCTTTTCCGCTAAAAATTTTATCCGGGGATTATTCACTGCCGTAATAATGTTTTTGCGTTCTTCTCCCAGCGTCACCATAAAATCTACCTTTATAATATCCACCAGATCTATCAAATGCATAAATTTTTTTGAGAAGACAAAATCGTCAAGTGCTATCACATAGCCCAACTTTTTCAAATTTGCACATATTTCTATTATTTCTTCATCCGGCTCAATATTCTCAAGAATTTCGATTACTACAGATTGGCATGGCAGCTGCATCACAATATCTCTTTTTAACAAATTGCGGGTGAAATTGATAAAGGCTCTTTTACCATCCGTCATTTTATCCATACCTAATAACAAAAAGGCTCCTGAAATTACACTCACAGTAGCTTCATCATCATCCTTGGCATCATAAGTCGCAACGTCGCCAGAACGAAAGAGCAATTCATAGGCAACAACATGCTCTCTAAGGTTAAAAATCGGTTGTCTTGCTACGAAAATTTTCATATTTTCACCACACTTTTTTATTAAACAGAAAAAATCAGTAAGCTGCTTTCTTTTTTATCGTTTCTAATACTATTTTCTCTTGTCTAAAGCTCATACTTAAATATAGTCTGCTCTCTATAACAATATAACACTATGTAATTATTATCCATTATCCACATGGATAATAATTATCTCACAAATAGCGTTTGAACTATCCTCTTTAGACATTCCTCGACACAATATTTCTTTTTGGAATGATTTATCAAAAGTGAACGATAACAAAAATAGGCTCAACCATCCTTTTTACAATACGATTAGCCCCTTCCTATCTGCCAAGCCCCTGCATGATCACTTCTTGCCGAATTGTATTCTGATCAAAGTGAGCTTACCTTAATATAACCTATCTTCATTTATAATTCCCATCAAATAAAAGTGTTCCACTAATCCAAGTATGATTATGGGATAGCCCAAAAACCAGTTCTTAGCTTATGTGAAACACTTTCATCTTGTTCCACTAGAGTATACTCTAGCGACACTAAAGTAGAGCACCAAGACTAGCAGTATTTTGCAAATACCACCTGATAACTCCAACATATTCTTCGTATTCATCATGTCCGACAACGTATGGCGTTTTTCTATTATTTTTAGCTTTTATACAAATGAATTTAAATTCATTATATCCTTCAGAGCATCATATTATTGATTTTTAGATTATATTC
>CAMKSY010000377.1 GCA_946415545.1 uncultured Pelosinus sp.
GCCTTACAAGCAGGATGTCGGCAGTTCGATCCTGTCATCGCCCACCAATTGTAAATTAACCTCACGTTGCTAAAACGTGAGGTTTTCTTATCTTATTCTGATAGATTCTGACAAATTAGCATAAATGTTATGAACAATTCATGTAATATTTGGAGGATTATGTAATTTTATATAGAATTAATACGATGTAGATAAATTTAGAAAAAAGAGAATAGAGAGAGTTTTCGGACTTTTATCTAAATGGAGGAAGAGAAATGGAAAAGAAAAGACTGCCGATCGTGTTACAACTTACCTGTATGTTTATTCTCGTTATATTTTTATTAGTATCTGTATTAAGTTTCACGGTGTATAAACTTATATCAAGCGGTCAGACCACCGAAGAATTGGTAAAGCACAATGTAGCAAGCGCTAACCTTGTAAAAGCAGGTCACTTAGAATTTACGGGAGCGTTGCTTGATATGAGAGGCTTCCTCTTCTATCCTGATGGTGCAGTTTATGAACAGGGATATCGTGAAAAAATTAAGAAAAGCAGTGAGTTAGCTAAAGAATATAGTGATACTTCAAGAATGGCAGAAACAAAAGAAGATGGAATCCTGCTGGCGAAATTAGTAAGTGATTATGTAGTATTAGGTGATAAAGTGATTGCTGCAAAAAAGGCAAATGCTCCGAATTTAACACAGCTCACAACCCAAGGACGAAATTTAGTAAAAGATATTGATGATCAGTTTCGTAAGTTAGATGTACGACAACAAAAATACATAGGTCAAAGAGCAGATGCTGTACTGCAGGATGCAACAGCTACTGGCAGGAATGCTCTTATTTATAGTATTGTTCTTGCCTGTATCGTGGTCTGTATGGGTATCTGGTACAGCAGAAACTTGGCTGGGCGTCTTAAAAATATTAATAACCAATTAGCTGAAGTAGGAAATTTAAATCTTGCAGGAAACGATATTTATCCTACGCGAAATGATGAAATTGGTGACATGGGATATATCGTTATTGAGATGAAAAAATCTCTTAAAGGCTTCGTTTCCCAGCTTACCAGCAGCAGCCAGATACTAAGCTCGACAAGCATCGAACTAAGCGATTCTGTGAGTGAACAATTAAAAGCAGTAGAAACCGTAGCCGAAAGTGTAACCAACATTGCTGCTGGATCTTCTCAGAATGCAGATAATATTAGTAATATTTCTGCTACAATGGAAGAAATCTCAGCAAGCTCAGAAGAAATTAATGCTAGTACTGCGGAAGCTAACAATAATGCTCAAAATGCTGTAGTGGAAGCTGCTAAAGCAATGGAGCTGCTGGCACAGACCGTTACCCAGAATGAATCGATTACGTCATCCATGAATCAGATTACGACAGTTAGTACAAATTTGGATCAAGGATCGGTAAAGATAAAAGGAATTGTAGATTTAATTAACAGTATTGCCGCCCAAACCAATCTTTTAGCATTAAATGCTGCTATCGAGGCGGCGCGTGCCGGGGAAGCTGGTCGTGGCTTTGCTGTAGTAGCTGAAGAAGTACGAAAGCTGGCAGAACAGAGTGCTAGCGCAACGGATGAAATAGCTAAGATTATTGATAATATGGGAAATGATATTAACTTTGCTGTTTCTACTGTAAAGAAAGCAAATCAGGAAGTTGACAAGGGCAAAAGCTCTACTATTGCAGCGCAAAAAGGTTTTGATATAATTATAGAAAAAATGGATATGGTAAAAAATGAGATTGAACATGTCGCCGCTTCCATGCATGAAACTTCTCTTGGTATACAGACAGTCGTTGCCAGTGTTGAAAATATTACAAAAGTAGCTCATACCACCTCAGCAAGTTCTGAAGTCGTTGCAGCTTCAGCTGAAGAGCAGACAGCTGGTATGCATGAGATCGATACGAATGCAGCCAAATTAGCTCAGCTAGCTACGGAAATGATGGAGATTGTAAAGAAGTTTAAGGTATAACAAATTTAGATATTACTAAAAAGCTCTGCTTAAAGGCAGAGCTTTTTTTGAGCCCTAATTTAATAAAAGAAGGCAGACCTTAGTAAGGGAACTATAGAAAAGTCGGGCAGGATGGTATACTATTATAAATATGAGATATTTTGTAATTTAATCCATAATGATGTAGGAGAATTCCATCTATGGGATGGATGACTCTTGCCTTGCTATAAGAAAGGAAGAATGGCTAGATGCAGGTAAAATCATTATAATGCTGATAGAGAAAGAATGACTGCTGACTTAAAGAGCAGAGTATCAAAGCGGGGAGGGACATATCTTTGGGAAATGTAAAAAAAGTTCTTACTGAAGAATTTAAGCGTGAAGCGGCTATTTTACATCACAACTATGAAAAAATCATACGTGAGTTAGGTATTGGAAAGAGTGTACTATTCCCCTATTTTTATCAAACGGTAATCTCGCAGAATGCTTCTATTTTTGAAAAAGAAAATCCATTAAAAGAAAAATCCTCTGATCTAGAAGCAGAAAAGCAATATAAATTGAACAACACGGAATTATTAAAATATATTAATAACCTAGAAAGTAAGCTGCTGCATTTAGAAAAGAAGCACAAAGCAATTATTGATAATGTTAAAGGAGTCATATTCCAAACCAATAAAGCAGGATGTTGGACATTCTTAAGTCCCATATGGACGAAAATTACAGGTTTTACAATAGAAGAAAGCATTGGAAAATTTTTTTAAAATTATGTATATGCAGATGATCAGGAACTTCATTATAAACAATTCCAATCCATTATCGAAGAGAAACGGCCATATAGCCGGTATGAAATTCGTTATTCCACTAAAAATGGTGAATTTCGCTGGATTGAAGTATACGCTCGACTTACAAAGGATCAATATGGGAATATCTCCGGTACTTTAGGTACCTTGCATGATATTACAGTTCAAAGAAAAACTGAGAAAATGCTTCATTTAGCCTATGAACTTAGGCGCAGAAGTGATTTCTTAAATGATATAGTAATGGGAACCACCATCGTAGATGAACGAATACAAGAATATATGCATACATTAGGGATGGACTTTTCTAGACCTTTAATTTGTTGTTTATTAGTTAGCAAGGACTTTATTGGCAGGGAAAAGGAACAAAATAGTATTATTGAAGTGCTAGGAAATGAGAAAGGCTGCATTGTATGGAATTGCAGAAATGATATAGGTGTTTTATATCAAGGGGGGAACGATGATACAACGGTGGAAAGCAGTATGAGCTTCGCTCAGGCTTTACTGGAAAAGATTTATCGATACAACCCTCAACTAAAGGTCGTGCTTGGAATCAGTAATATACAAACAGGCTTAAAGAGTGTTAGAAAGACGTTCTGGCAAGGATGGAGTGCCACGGTGGCGGCACAATGCCAAGGCAGGGAAGACGGAATTTTTCATTATAAAGACTTAGGAATTTTGC
>CAMKSY010000378.1 GCA_946415545.1 uncultured Pelosinus sp.
TAATAGATGTTCTAATGCAGAATAACTTACAAAATATAGATCTTGCTAACTATAATTCTCCTACTCAGATTGTGCTTTCTGGTTTGAACTATGATATCGAACATGCAAAGAGTATCTTTGAAGAGATTACAAATGTGCAGATGGTTATTCCCTTAAAAACTAGTGCAGCTTTTCATTCTCGGTACATGGAAGAGGCAAAAAAAGAATTCGAGGCTTTTATAAATACATTTACATTTCTTCCGATGAGAATCCCTGTAATTTCAAATGTCTATGCCAGACCGTATAAACAATCGGATATACAACAGAATCTAATTGACCAAATAACGCGTCCGGTTAAATGGACAGAAAGTATAAGATATTTAATGGGTCTTGGAGTAGCGGAATTCGAAGAAATTGGACCAGGCAATGTATTAACTGGGTTAGTTCGCAGGATAAAAAGGGAAGCTAAGCCATTATTGGTAGAAGAAGTTGCAATTGATAGTAACCTGGATAATAAGGACGAAGTTGTGCAAAGAGAAATAGGAGAAATTCATACTCCCAAGATATTGGTATCTGTAACAGATAATCTGGATACACATGAACCCTCCAAAAATGAAAATGATTACATAAAAAAAGAAGCAGATTTCTCCGAAAAACTAGAGAACAAAATTGTATCTCCTGGTACTAAGAGGAGTTTGATAAAGACTAAGCAAGTAACTCTCCTCAAAGCTGATGCAGAGGTATGTAATATCTCAGAATCAAGGAAAAAAACAATACAGAAGAAAGGTAAGAATGGTAGTGACGAAAGAACCCAGATTGGTTCGGCAGTCACAGAAATCATGCCTACATCTTTGGGATGCTCCGAGTTCAAGAACGATTATAACTTAAAATACGCATATCTAATTGGTGGGATGTATCAGGGAATTTCTTCGAAGGAAATGGTTATAAAGATGGGTAAAGCGGGAATGATGGCGTTCCTTGGAACCAGTAACCTGGAATTATCTCATATTGAATCTGCGATTCAATCGATTCAAGGGGAACTTTCTAAAGGGCAATCCTATGGGCTCAATTTTACATATAATCTAGACGATCCAGAAAGGGAAGAAAAGATGACTGATCTTATCTTGACTTGCGGAGTAAGAACTATAGAAGCATCCTCTTTTTGGGGAATTACAGCGGCGTTGGTAAGATATCGTGCAAAAGGGTTAAGTCGAGATAAACAGGGTAAAACAATTACTTCAAATAAAATTATTGCTAAAGTATCCCGACTGGAGGTGGCTGAAGCATTTTTAAGCCCAGCACCAGAATTAATTATCACGAAATTACTGGTTCAGAATAAGATCACACCAGAAGAAGCTAATTTGCTAAAGACAGTTCCTGTGGCAGATGATATTTGTGCCGAAGCAGATTCTGGCGGGCATACTGACGGAGGAGTATCGCTTGCTTTACTGCCTGTTATTAGTAAGTTGCGAGATGAAGTCATGGAGAAATACCAATATCAAAAGAAAATTAGGATTGGTGCAGCTGGAGGTATAGGAACCCCTGATGCAGCATTAGCAGCGTTTATGCTAGGTGCTGATTTTGTACTAACCGGTTCAATCAACCAATGTACTGTAGAAGCAGCAACTAGTGATGCTGTAAAAGATTTATTACAACAAATAAATATTCAGGATACCCAATATGCTCCAGCGGGGAATTTGTTTGAGTTGGGCGCAAAGGTACAAGTGCTTAAAAGAGGAGTGCTTTTTCCAGCGCGCGCAAATAATTTATATAATTTATATCATCAATACAATTCCATTAATGAAATTGATGAAAAGATGAGAATTCAGATTCAGGATAAATATTTTAAACGTAGCTTTGAAAAAGTATATGAGGATCTTAAATCTTATTGTACCTCACAAGAACTAGAAAGAGCGGAACGAAATCCTAAATATAAAATGGCCTTGATTTTCAAGTGGTATTTTAGATATAGTATTGGACTTGCCCTAAGTGGCAACGAAGATTCGAAGATAGATTATCAAGTTTATTGTGGACCAGCTCTGGGAGCTTTTAATCAATGGGTTAAAGGGAGTGACTTAGAAAATTGGCGGAGGAGGCATGTTGATGAGATTGCGGAAATTTTAATGAGCGAAACAGCGAAATTATTAAATCAGCGTTACAACAATTTTCTAAAAACTGAGGTTGTAATTTAGTGTAAAGCAAGGTCTCATTATTTTAGGTGTTTGGTGTAGCCCTAGTGAAAAAGGCGTGAAAGGAGAGTAAAATGCTTGAGGCTGATAATAAACGAATTTCTAAACTAACATTAAGTGAGCAATTATCCACATTCGATGCAACTTCTTTAGCGGAAGGAATACGAGAGCATAGGTTTTCCTCATATGAAGTTGTTGAAGCTTTTTTAAAACGGATCGAGAAATATAATTCCCAATATAATGCAATAGTCACTTTAAATCAAGAAGAAGCACTGGTAAGGGCGAAGGAAGCGGATGACGCTTTGTCGCAAGGACATATTTGGGGGGCATTGCACGGTGTTCCAGTAACAGTTAAGGACTGTATTGAAACAAAGGGCATAAGAACAACAGTAGGGCATATAAAGTTTGAACATTATATGCCAGAAACTGATGCTGAAGTCGTGACAAGACTAAAAAAAGCTGGTGCAATTATCTTGGGGAAAACGAACTGCCCTCCATTGTGCCTAGATGTGCAAACGAGCAATTCTATTTTTGGTGTCACTTCAAACCCCTGGGATATCAACCGAACATGTGGGGGAAGTTCCGGGGGCGAAGCTGCTTCGATAGCATCAGGGTTATCTCCTTTAGGAATAGGGACTGATACTGGGGGAAGTATTCGACTTCCATCAAGTTACTGTGGTATCTATGGTTTCAAGCCGACTTGTCAGAAAATTCCCCGTCAGGGATTGTTACCACCTTTACCTGGAGAAGTAGATTTAGATACTCATTTGACAGTAGTGGGTCCTATGGCTCGGTCTGTACGAGATTTACTATTATGTTTTCAAATTTTGTCCGGAGAAAGAGTAGAAAAGATAGAAATTAAACAAGAATTGAAAGTTGCTTGGACCGTAGAGTTGCCCGGGCTGCCGCTTGATGATGAAGTCAAATCAGCGATTATAACTGCTGCGACTTGTTTGAAGAATAAGGGAGTAAATGCTGAAAAAGCAAATTATCCAATAAATCTTGCGAAGACGTCAGGTGTGGGAAACGAATTATTATTTTTTGAATTTTTCCCATTAGATGTTATTAAGCGGCGCATCTTTTGGAAGAGTTTATTTAAAGGAGGTACATTTAATTATTACAAAAGTTTATTATTACATCGTTCCAAGGTAACTCAAGAACTAGAACAATTTTTTGATCAATGGGATTGTTGGATGCTTCCAGTTAGTTCTACTACGGCTTTTCCACATAATCAG
>CAMKSY010000379.1 GCA_946415545.1 uncultured Pelosinus sp.
TTCACCTGCTTTTACTTTCTCTGGAGCCTCAATAACTGGAGCGTGTTTTTCAGTTTTCCAATCAGCACTTTGAATTACATCAGAAATTTTCATAAATCAAAAGACCTCCTTTTAATTCTAATATGTTTTAGTATGTCTTACTACTAATACATATATTTGCTAATAAATTCAAAATCCCTTTATTTTATATTTTTTACTGCAATTTCATTGTTATGATACGTCCACATGAACATTACGCACTAATTTTGTCTCTACATTGTCCCATTCCACCGGATCGTCAGATTCAAAAGGTATTAAAGAAAGCGAAGTATCACAATCAAACGTGGCTTTAAGAATCTGCAGAGCTGCTAAGCCATTGGCTGCATTACAAGCAGCTTCTACTGTTGGACGATCTAATTTACTGGTAAATAAACACTCTGTATTTCTGCTGTCCTTTGACATTCCATAAATATATCCTATATCAAAGGACGGAATATGAGCATAGATTAAAGACATTATTCTTATTGAAATCGCTGCACACAATTCAAAATATTGTTTATTGATTGTACGTATTTCCTTTTCCTGAAAACTCGGCCTTCCTGATGACTGCAACGAGCAAATTTGAGTAGGAATAATCGATTTTGGCGGCAGCCAGATCTTCACAGAAGGAATATTCATATATACAGAAACATCGACACTTATATGAAAAGGAAAGGGAGCTGCTGTCAATACCTGATTAAGTTTCGCAAAAATGGCGGCAATATCTCCTGCTAGTAAGCGTTCAATTTCCTTAATACGTTCATCTTCTTCACGCTCATGCTTCTCTTTTTCTTCTTTAATTAACCGTTCTTCATTTTCAATCCAATCATCAATTTCTTTTTTCTTTTCTAGAACAATACGTTCAATATCCTGGTGACGTTTTTGAAGCAACATAACAACTAATATCAGCAGCGTGACTACGCCAATTCCAGATATCCATAATGCAATCACATTACTACTGACAAGCAGAACAACTAAAAAGATTAATAATAAGCCTGTATGCATGATAATAGGCATAACAAACTTACGTTCTTCTTCAATTCTTACTTTCTCCAGCACACCGGAACAATCAGGAACCGTTCGTTCGTTCCATGGGTTTCTAACCTTTAAGGAGTTATAGTCAATTTCTTCATAATCTAACTTACTAATTCCAATCAGTGCATTTTCTACTGAGTGAGAATACTCATATTCTTGACGCCAACGCTCCATCTGATCTACATGACGAAAATATAATTCATCAACATATACTTTACCTTTATCTTTTCTTGTACCAGGCTGAATTCGTATGCTCTGGTCATCTTCTCTTCTAGCCATTTATTTACACCTCTCAGCTAAATCCCATACAGCATTCATATTATAGATATTTTTACCTATCCTCTATTGTAAACTAAAGATCTATATCTGCCCAGTTATTTTTATAAAATAATAGACAAACAATATGTTTTATGGTACATTTTAATAAAATAACCTTTAAGTTAGTCCAGAGAGGCTAATAAGGTACACAATGATAGGCTTTTGATAGGCCTGTCCTGTATTGACCTTAAGACTCTTACTCTGGTAAGAGTTTTTTTATTGTGTGCTAAGGTATATTAAGGAGGATTATATGAATACGCGTGTCATTGAAGTTGAAGAAAAATTACCCTTGCTCCAATTATTTCCCCTCAGCCTACAACATCTATTTGCTATGTTTGGTGCTACTGTACTCGTTCCTATTTTATTTAAGGTGAATCCTGCAACCATCCTACTATTTAATGGTATTGGTACACTTTTATACCTTTTTATCTGCAAAGGTAAAATTCCCGCCTATTTAGGCTCTAGTTTTGCTTTTATTTCACCGGTCTTTATTGTTCTTCCCCAGTATGGCTACAATGCAGCTCTCGGTGGCTTTATAGCTGCTGGAGTCGTATTTTCTCTCGTATCGTTTTTAATTGGCATCATTGGTACGAAATGGATCGATACGGTCTTTCCACCTGCTGCTATGGGCGCTATTGTTGCTGTAATTGGATTAGAGCTAGCTCCTGTTGCTGCTGACATGGCAGGTCTTACAGCTAAAACACTCGATCCTCATGTTATTTCAGTCTCGCTGTTTACATTAGCAGTTACAATCATAGGTTCCATCATGTTTCGGGGTTTCTTGGCTATCATACCAATTTTAATCGGTGTACTCGCGGGTTATATAGCTGCGTTTTTTCTTGGTTTAGTCGATTTAAGCATTATAGCTGCCGCCCCTTGGTTTGCTACTCCCACCATATATTCTCCTGAGTTTAATTTTAATGCTATTGCAATTATTTTACCTGCAGCATTAGTCGTAATCGCTGAACATATTGGACATCTCGTAGTTACTGGAAATATCGTAGGTCGGGATTTAACTCAAAATCCAGGACTGCATCGTTCATTATTAGGCAATGGGTTATCTACTATCGTTTCAGGATTTTTCGGCTCCACTCCCAATACTACCTATGGTGAAAACATTGGTGTTATGGCGATTACCAAAGTATATAGTGTACAAGTTATTGGTGGTGCTGCTATCCTCGCGATTATTCTTTCTTTCATCGGCAAGCTAGCTGCTGCTATTCAAAGCATTCCAGTACCTGTAATGGGCGGAGTCTCCCTACTATTATTTGGTGTCATCGCGGCCTCTGGAATACGTATACTTGTAGAATCAAAAGTAGATTACAGTCGTTCTCGAAATCTTATTTTAACTTCTATCGTATTAATTCTAGGGATTAGCGGAGCCAGTATTACAATCGGCACCGTCACCATGAAAGGTATGGCCTTAGCAACAATCGTCTCCATCTTATTAAGTCTAAGCTTTAAGGCACTAGACCTTCTAGGATTGACAAATGATAAACTCTAAAGCTCTCTGAAAATTATTGTTCAAAAAAATGCACCCCAAATGTTTTGGGGTGCATTTCATTTCTGCGGAATATTTTATGAACGAAAATTAACAAACTGAAGAGCTATTTTGAAATCACCTTGTTTTAGGTGAGCAATTGCATTTTGCAAATCATCTTTATTTTTACCTGATACGCGTACTTGGTCATCCATCAGCTGAGCTTGTACTTTTATTTTACTATTTTTAAGGGAAGAAATTACATCTTTTGCATTCTCTTTGTCAATCCCTTTTTTTATTTTGATAATCTGACGCGCTGTACCACTAAAAGCAGCTTCTACTTTTCCATAATCTAAATTTTTTAGTGAGATTCCTCTTTTAATAACTTTTGCTTGTAATATTTCTACTACATTCTTCAATTTATAATCATCATCAGCAGCCACTTTAATCTCAGCAC
>CAMKSY010000380.1 GCA_946415545.1 uncultured Pelosinus sp.
ACCATCATCTTACGTTTTTTTATCTTTTTTATTAAAAATGGAAATCCATAGTATTTTACTACTTTAATGCGATTTTTACTATTACGTACAATAGGTCTAATGGAAAAAAAATCTGAAAGACTCATACACACAAAAAATCCTTCATTTTTCTTCGTAAGACCCCATAAGAAAATATGTTTCATAACACACAAATTAATAAATTTTTCAGGCATAGGTCCACTAACTTTTATTTTAACAGTACCATGAATATAATGGGACATATTACGTATCATACTTGACTTCCTCCACAGTACCTTCAACCAATATTTGTTCCACCTGTAAATTACCAAGCATTAGTTCTTTACCGCATATGATAAGCTCACCCTGCTCTAATTTTATACGTACCAACGAAGGAGTATACTCAATAATGCCCTTGTGATTTTCTAATAGTAACTGTTTGTTACCCAACATCGTAATGCGGGGTAAATCCAGCACAATATCCTGGGGAATCTCTAATATGCCAGCTAAACGTTGTAAATGCCTATTTCTACGATACTGCACAACAACCCCTCCCTCTATATAAATATATATGCTTAAAACTACCATGTAGTACAAAAGGCTAAAAACACGGTTAGTATAGCAATATAGAGCAACACTTTGTACCTTTTAACTGAGAATATTTCAACACTCCCTTAGACCTATAAATAAAAAAAAGCGTGGATATTTTCCACGCTTACATAATGGGTAACATTGGTATATAATCAGCATATCGTTGCTGTAAAAAATTTTCAAATTTATGAACTTTCACCGGAGCTGCAAAGCGCATATAGTTAGTTGCTACAATCATTTCACCACAATCTAAATTTTTTATTTCATTACGCTGCTGCAGTATATCTTTTCGGCACATTGCTTCTATCTTACTGCGGTCAGCTTTTGACGCTAAACCAAGAATAAACAAGGTATTTAATTGAGATAATACTTTATCTGCCAGCAGACGAGGCTGCTGATCAACTACGCACATTCCCAAATTAAATTTTCGTGCCTCACTAACCAAACGAGAGAATACATTACTACTGCTATTTTCTTTTTTACCTAAGAACCGATGAGCTTCTTCCAGCACAATTAGCACTGGTTTAATTTGACTACGTTCCTCTTCCGTTTTGCCAGCATAATTATTTAAGAGCTTTTTAGATAATAAAGTAGATAAGGCTTGCTCCCCTACAGGTGAGATATTCTTCAATTCTACAAGTACAACTTTGCCCTGCTCTAATTCAGTAATAATTTGAGAAATGATTGTAGCTTCTTCCTGCTTTACACGCAGCTCCTGCTCTAAGTTCCAACAAATGCTTTTTATTTTTCCGATAGTTCGAGAGTTAAATTTTTGCCCTGTGCATCCAGCTAACTCATCAATTATATCTTTAGTGTCATATTGCAATGCATAGCGCATCCAATCTTCTTTCCACATAGAAGATAATTTATAAATCGCATCCAATTGAGGCTCTGTGAAGGTAGCACAGGCAGTAATATCTTCTGGACCAACTTCCGAAAAATTAACTTCGATCGTCTTACCATACTGCTTGTCATCTGTATGATACACACATAAGCGTTCCCTTGACATTGGATGAGAAGATAAGTCTTTATAATATTCATTATGCACATCAAAAATTAGCAAGCCATAATTACCACTATCAATTACTGAACTTGCGAGCACTTTTACTACATTACTTTTTCCTGATCCTGTCGTTCCAAATATACCAATATGTTCTGTTATGGATTTCGCACCATAAATTCCAACAGGCATTGTCAATACTCCTCGCCCGCTTTTCAAGAATCCAATTTCTAGATCACCTTTAATTTCAGAAAGTAAACTTGAATCTTGGGCATTTAACGTTCTTACTTGACAAAAAAAATCTGGGCAGGTTTTAGGATTCAGCAATTGTCCTTTATCATCAACATAACACAATTGTTCTGCCATACCAATTTTCACAGTATGGTTTCCACCCATATAAAAATCTAATTCTTC
The DNA here is from genome assembly GCA_946415545.1 of uncultured Pelosinus sp. GTDB lineage: Bacteria > Bacillota > Negativicutes > DSM-13327 > DSM-13327 > Pelosinus. The sequence goes on from CAMKSY010000380.1 coordinate 2,003, forward strand.
TTGATTTACTACCTGGCCATTCTCATCCAATTTACTCATTAAGTAACCTACACCATTTAAGCCTGACCAGCGTGACTTTACCTTAAAATCATGAGCCCTGATATAAAAACGATCATTATTATTACCTTCAATTACTAAAATATCACCAAAGTCAACATCTTGGTTAGGTGCGACCACAAATTCAATTGATGTTCCTTTTGCATAGGTTAATCTTCCTTTATACTCTGTCTCCACAGATGTTCACGCCCCTTTCTACTATTTATATGAAATATTGTTAAACTTCTCCTTATGCCTTATAAAAATAATTACCTTACATATGTATGTTGCACAAAATAGCAAAAAAAATAACAGGGGTTATTTTCCCTGTTATTTTTCTCTAATCTATTTTTTTAATAATTACTTGGAATACGATGATTATCTTTATTTCATCCTTCCTATAAAGGGACGATATGCGCGGGGCGGCTGAAGGATCTCTGCAAAAATGATACCATTAACTACAACATCTTCTGTCAGCTTACCTTGCCACGGCAATACTTCCTCTTCTATCGCATGGTTAGTTTCTATTTGAGTGCTAATTGTTAATGGCAAATCTGTACTATAATCCTTTAGCTCCTCCGAACTTTCCTCTGGAATAAATTCAAATTCAGGAATGATCACCTGCTCCGGTACCTGCGCAGTTTGTGTTTGATTCTTCACTATAAATCTACGCCATACAGCTGGTACCAAGTACATGATAGCAACTAATAGTAAAGGTATTAAATCATCCATAGTATCACCTATTTCCTTGGTTCTTCAGGTCTATTAGAAGAAGGGGCTGCTGGACCCGCTTTACCTATAGTATCTCGCATTTGTGTATCTGCCACAATATTATTCATATTATAATAATCCATGACTCCAATACGTCCTTCAGTTAATGCTACTGAAAGTGCATGAGGAACTTCTGCCTGTGCTTCTACAACCTTAGCCTGCATTTCTTGTGTATATGCCTTCATTTCCTGTTCTTGAGCAACGGCCATAGCTCTTCGCTCCTCAGCTTTTGCCTGAGCAATTCGTTTCTCAGCTTCTGCCTGATCTGTCAGTAATTCGGCACCAATGTTACGTCCTACATCCACATCCGCAATATCAATTGATAATATTTCAAATGCCGTTCCTGCATCAAGTCCTTTCGATAAAACAGTCTTTGAAATATGATCCGGATTGGCTAATACATCTTTATGATCATTTGAAGAACCAACTGTGGTAATAATTCCCTCACCAACCC
>CAMKSY010000381.1 GCA_946415545.1 uncultured Pelosinus sp.
GATAATACTTTTTATAAGTATTGTGAAAAGTATAGAGAGGTGCACTATGATTCCAATCATTAATAATACAATGCGTGTTAAACAAGTCAATGTTGAGCTTGTCAAAACTGCTCTGAAGGCTTTGAGATTTGGAACGAAATTAACAATAGCAAATGCAACCGGCTTAAGTGTAGCAACTTGTGGCAACATTCTCAATGAGTTATTAGAACGTGGAGAGGTTATAGAAGCTGATTTAGAGCAGCCTAATGGTGGAAGACCAGCACGCCGATTTATATATAATGCTAATTACTCTCAGATTGCTTGTATTTATGTGAGCAATGAAGGCGGAATCTATAAAACGATTCATGTAGTTGCAAATTTAGCAGGTGAGATTATTGAAGAAAAATCTATAGAAGTGGAAATGATTAACTATGAGGTAATTGATAGTCTGATTGGAAAGCTGATTTGCAGTTATGAGAATATCAAGGCAATCGGCATCGGTATACCAGGGATTATACATAGAGGTGTAATTGGACCGGGTGACATTAAAGAACTGGTGGATATTCCGCTAGCAACAAGGTTAAAAGCAAAATACGGTCTGCAAGTTACAGTTGAGAATGATATGAATCTAATCTCATATGGATTCTATAAAAGGCAGAATTATGATGAAGAGAAAACGATTGCAGTTGTAATTTTCCCCCAAGATAATTGTTCCGGAGCAGGTATCATTGTCGAGGGACATATTATTAGAGGTTATACGAACTTTGCGGGGGAAGTGTCCTATCTGCCTTTTGGACATTTACGTGAAGAGCAAATCATGCAGAGTAATCAAGCAAATGTTTATTTGCCTTTAGTTGTGAAAACAATTGTATCTATTATTGCAGTGATTAATCCGGAAGCCATTGTAGTAACAGGAGGGTTAATTAAGGGGGATATGATGATGGATATTTCTAGCTCTTGTGAAAGATTCATACCTCATGCACATATGCCGCAGATTATTATACAAGAGAATATGCAGAGTGATTATATTCATGGCTTGGTTTCGATCACGTTGGAAAGTCTGACTTGCGATATACAACTGATAGAAAAACGAGTATAAGGATTCTATCGCAATATGATTTAAGGATTTTAATTCATATGATAGGTAGGTAATGAAATGGATAAAATGAATGACAGCTTTCTGGCTCAGCATGCCCCGGATGCACCAGGTCGGATGCAGCAGGTTTCTACTAGGGTAGCATTTTTCATTGCTGGATTTGGGATAGCAGCATGGGCACCACTGATTCCTTATGCTAAAGATCGCCTTGGTCTTGATGAGGGCGTTTTGGGACTTCTTCTATTGTGTCTGGGAGCGGGATCTATTATTGCTATGCCTATCGCTGGTGCGCTTGCGGCGCGCTTTGGCTGTAGGTTAATGATTGGGGTCGCGACGTTACTTATATGCGCTTCTCTACCATTTCTTGCAATCGCTGGAAGTGTTCCAGCACTCGTAATTGTACTCTTAATCTTTGGTGCTGCTATTGGTGCTGTGGATGTGGTAGTTAATATTCAGGCTGTGATTGTCGAGAAAGCCAGTGGGAAAGCAATGATGTCAGGATTTCATGGGCTGTGGAGTGTTGGGGGCTTTGTTGGAGCAGGTGGTGCTAGTGGTCTTTTGTCAATGGGGGTATCACCATTAGGAGCGGTAGCTTGTGTAGTAGTAGTAATTGTAGTGCTATTATTAATGTTTGGTAAGCATTTGCTGCCCTACGGAACTGAAGATAAGGATGGACCGTTGTTTATTTTTCCTAAAGGAATTGTTCTTTTTATAGGATTTCTATGCTTTATTGTCTTTCTTGCAGAAGGTTCAATGCTGGATTGGAGTGCCGTATTTTTGACTTCTCTGCGAGGGGTTGATTTTTCTCAAGCGGGACTTGGATACTCTTTGTTTTCCGTTACGATGATGATAGGGAGGTTAAATGGAGATCGTATTGTTCAAAAATTTGGAGGAAAAAAGATACTGCTATTCGGTGGAATTTGTGCGGCCGCGGGACTTTCTATTGCTATATTTATTCCAACTTGGATCGCTTCGCTTGTCGGTTTTGGGTTAGTTGGGTTAGGGTGCTCTAACATTGTGCCAGTGCTGTATTCTGTACTGGGGCGGCAGAATGTAATGCCAGCAAACTTGGCAGTATCAGCTGTTACGACCCTTGGTTATTCCGGAATTCTGGTAGGGCCCGCACTCATTGGTGCTATTGCCCATATAACAAACCTTTCCTTTGCTTTTCTGATTGTAGCCACAATGCTGCTTTTTGTAGCAACCAGTTCGCGAGTTGTGGATGAATCCTGAAGATGTGGTGACTGTAAGTAGATTCTGTGATTTCTCTTGAAGATCGTGCATTTTATTATAACAATACGTTAATTACAATAAGACAGAATTAGCTGCTTGTTTAGTGAATAAGCAGCTAGTTCTGTCTTATTGATTAAGGATAAAGTTAGCAGGAAAACTGAATTGAGTAAAATAATTAGAATACGCGAAATAATGAGAAAATTATAAAAAGAAAGTGCTAATTGATCCAGACAGCTATTTATCAAGGATGTAGGTGTTTTACTTTGTAAGAGCTATAATGATATATTTTGTAGTAAATATTACTTTAAAAATATAATTGTAAAAATTATTACAACATAATTTAAGCAATAAGCATTTTAATAGACGGATTGGTGTGAGACAGGCAAAAAAAGAGGGAGGATTTATATGACTATAAAAGGCGATTTATTAATTCGTGGTGGAACGATAGTTGATCCGGCTCGTAACTTTTTTGGTAAAGACGATATTTTAGTCCGTGGAAATAAAGTTGTCGATATATCTACGACTGAGCATATCGAAGCTGAAAATGTTATTGAGGCAGATAATCATTTAGTAGTACCAGGACTCATTGATTATCATACACATCTTTTTCATAGCGGAACACAAATCGGGATACATCCCGACGCAGCACTTTTGCCCCAAGGGGTGACTACTGCCGTTGATCAAGGCAGTGCAGGCGTTACTAATTTTGATAGTTTTTTTGAATTGGTTATGACTCGTAGTCAAACTAGAATTTTTTCGTATCTTCATGCATCACCAGCGGGTCTGTCAACATTAACACGTTGTTTGGAAGCGGTTGATCCTAGTTTGTTTGATGTGGAGTGTGCGCGAAGTTTATTTGAAAAGTATGACAAACAACTTCTTGGTTTAAAGATTCGGCAAAGCAAGGAAATTGTTGGGGAATGGGGTCTATCGC
>CAMKSY010000382.1 GCA_946415545.1 uncultured Pelosinus sp.
TGTATATTGTTTACGGAAATTAGGAACGAAGAATTAAGTATATTTTTATGTAAAGGAATCAGAAGGCTTTTACTAAAGACTAGTAAAAGCCTTCTGATTCCTTTATACGTATGAATTACAGTGCAATGGTTGCAGAACCTCTCCACACTGGATAGTCTTCTATATCTGGATACCATTTGTGAATTACTATAACACTTATCCTAAATGACCAGAAGAATTAACAGAAAACGTTCCGACCCCCTCCATTCCTTTAACGGAGAATCCTTTACTGATAATATTACGCAAGGCTCCTCTACTTCGATGAAGGCGAGACTTCACCGCATTGATATTAATATTTAGGATTTGAGCAATTTGCGATGTCGAAATCCCTTCAATATCATGTAAAACAAGGAGAATCCTCTGGTTTTTTGGTAATTTTAAAATAGCCTGCTGAACTAAGTACTGCTTATACTTAGCCTCACACATTCTATCGGGATCTTCATTTGGCTGCTCTATAGGCAACATCATCGAATGGTATAAACTCTCATCCCATTCTACCTGATTTGCAGTTTGATTCCTTTTTTTGCGAAAATTAAAGCAGACATTTAAACCTAAGCGATACACCCAAGTGTATAAACTGGACTTTTCCTTAAAATTATGCATAGATCGATTTACCTGGTATAGAATTTCTTGCAAAGCATCCATCGCATCATCATGATTTCCCAGCATTTTATATGCTAAAGCATATAATCTAGCTTGGTATTGATTTATAAACAGCTGTAGTGCTTGATCCTGGTCACCTTGCCGATAGGATGAAAGGATCTTTTGATCAATGGACTGTATAATCTTACTCATAATTATAATTCCTTTCCAGGGATTTTTTCTAATTATATCACCATGGGAGAAATAAGTCAGCTTTGAGCCGCAGAATATATTTTATAACGCATTTCCCGTAGTAATAAGACATAGGAAAGTATCAACGCTAGTACTAGGGCAAGAACAATCACAATAACGACTCCCTCCCACTCATACCAAATCAGGAATTTTCCTCCGATTGTCCCAATTGTACTAGCGCCTAAATAGAAAAACAGTAGATATAAAGAAGCAGCCTGTGCTTTGTCAGAATGAGCACATTTGCCTACCCAACTGCTTGCAACAGAATGACTGCCAAAAAAACCAAAGGTAAATAACGCTACCCCCACAATCTTAATGGGTAGACTTCCATGTATCGTAGTCAAACAACCTAACAACATAATACCAATGGACAAGCACAGCACTTTTGAACTGCCATTGCTATCCGCCAGCTTTCCCATAAACGTAGAGCTAAAGGTCCCAATCAGATAAACAATAAAGATACAGCCAACCAGGGTTTGGCTTAGATTGTAGGGCGGAGCCATTAAAGAGTAACCAATATAATTATATAAGGTTACAAATCCCCCCATAATTAAAAAGCTAATACTATATAGCAGGAGTAGTTCTATATTCTGTAATTTTTTAGTTAATGCAGCAAACATCCCTCCCAAATCACGTTTCTTGGGGGAGAAATTCTGAGATTGGGGTAAAGCAATCCAAAACCAAATACTTAATAGCAGCCCAATTGTACTAATGCCAGCCACTGCAATATGCCATGTAGAAAAGTCAGCCAATGTACTAACTATAATACGCCCAGCTAAACCACCAACAGAATTGCCACTAATATAAATCCCCATTACCATACCTACGATTTTAGGATCAAATTCCTCATTTACGTATGCCATGGCAATAGCAGGAAATCCTGCCAGCATGATTCCTTGTAAGATCCGTAATATGAGCAATATGGAGAAGTTATTGCAAAAAGCAATTATAATTCCTAATATGGCAGAAACTGATAGCGATATTGCCATCACGATTTTCCTTCCCCTTGCATCAGAAAACCAAGAAGCTAATAGCATAAAAAATGCCATAATTCCTGTAGTAAGAGATATTGACAAACTTGCATAAGCTGGTGCTATATGAAACTCTTCCGAAAAAACTGGAATTAAAGGCTGCATACAATAAAGCAAAGCAAATGTAACAAAGCTGCCTAAAAACATAGCTGATATCCCTCGCCAATATGCTGTACTATTTTTTTGTATATAGGTCTTCATGTTACCCACAATCCCTTCTATCCAATCATTTTCTTTTTATCATATTAAACCTCTAGAGTATCATCTGTCCAATGCATCATTTTTATATAATTAATGTGTTATAATTATATAAAGATATTTCTCAACGCATCATCTAACTTACATATTGAGATAAACATGACAAAAGGTGGTCAAGGCAATGGAATGGCATCAACTGGAGTATTTTAAATTAGTTGCCCAATTACAGCACATTACTCATGCTGCAGAACAGTTGTCGATTTCTCAGCCTGCTCTTAGCCGCTCTATCGCTAAACTTGAAGAGGAACTAGGATTTCCACTATTTGAACGCCGCGGCAAGCACATTATTCTTAATCGGTATGGAATCATCTTTCTGCAGTATGTAGAACGATCGCTACAAGAAATTGATGCAGGAAAACAAGTTATTTACGATTTAATACATCCTGACCACGGCAGCGTATCCCTCTCCTTTCTTCACTCTCTTGGTTCGAATCTTGTACCAAGTCTCTTAAGTAAATTCCGTTCTAAATTCCCCAATATACAATTTAAGCTCTATCAAAATGCTACCACTCTCCTCTTAGATCAACTAGAAGCAGGGGAAGTTGATTTATGTCTTTGCTCTCCTGTAGCAACAAAAGACTATATGGAGTGGGAGCCGCTCTTTACCGAAGAGTTATTTGTTGTAGTTCCTTTCGGCCATAGACTTGCTCAGCGAAAATCTATTGAACTTAGAGAAATTGCTCTTGATCCAATCGTTACGTTTAAGAGAGATTATGGCTTACGTATTTTAACTGACCACTTCTTTAAAGAAGTAAATATAAAACCATTTATCACCTTTGAAGGTGAGGAAATTCTAACCGTTGCCGGTCTTGTCGAAGCTAAATTAGGAGTGGCACTCATTCCTCATGTTTTTGGCCTAGATAAAACCAATGTATCTTTTCTACCTGTTTCTAAGCCTCAATGCCAGCGGGTCATCGGAATCGCCTGGACAAAAGAACGTTATTTATCTCCTGCCGCTCAACGATTCAAAAACTTTGTAATACAATCTCTTTCTTAACCTCTATCC
>CAMKSY010000383.1 GCA_946415545.1 uncultured Pelosinus sp.
CTTCTGATTTGCAAAACATAAACTATAGCAATGCTAAGAAGTTTTTCTTCCTATTATTGCTCCTTAAAAGCAACAGTTATGAGTTAGACAAAGGAGGTTAAATATGAACGATATAATTATTTTGAATGGATCTGACCCTGCAGGAAAAATCATCTTACATAAAAATAAAGTATATCGAGGTATTAATAAAGACTTTGTAGTAGAATATACGATTATTTATTATCTATGCTTACAAAATGATTTATTTGGACGTTATATTATCAATACCAAAATTGCAGATCATTTTAAATTAGAGCCATTCGCTTTAATCTTTGAACACGAACGAGTAAAACCTTACATATATCCATTTGAATGGACCTTATTAATGACAATTGATGCTGCATATACAACCTTAAACTTGGTAGTTTCCCTTGATAAAATCGGTCTAGGACTAAAGGACGGACATCGCTTTAATATTGCTTATCATAAAGGGAGTTTCCAATGGATTGATTTTGGCTCTATTATTCAATATAAAACATTTTCATGGATGTTTGAAGAATTTATGGATGCATTTATTAATGCAATTATTTGCATGGCAAATGGAGTTCGTCACGGAGATAATGTCTCTACCTACTTAACGGATGTAGAAGAAAAAAAATATATAAGTTTAAGAACGAAAATTTTAGACTATGCCCATATAGGGGCAGTGACAGAAGCTGCTCTTTTACTTTTTCAATGGATTAAGTTCTATGAAAAAAAAATTAATCTTGTTTCATATCATTCCAACATTCCTGAAGCAGTGCTCTTCCCGATTCTTCAATTTACTAAAGATTTTCAAATTAGAGACGTTCTCCTAATTTCAGGTGAGTATCCTACTCTGTGCTTCCCTCTAGCCCAGAATGATCTCTCTGTTACTGTGTTTCATGAAAATGCTGAATGTATTGATTTTCTCTACTCTCAAATCAGAGGAAAAACCATTAGCATTGCACCCGTTTATATCGATTTTTTAGATCCTAATGGCACAAATACTGAGCCCAAATGGCTCAAGGCAGAGGAAAGATTTCCTACGGAAATGGTCATTGTGTTTCAGCACTTTTCCGCAATAAATTCAGATTTTGTTATATTGGTCAAGAGATTAAAAGCTTTTACACTTAGCTATGCAGTTCTCGAAGTCGATTATCCCTATAATGGGGATATGCTTACTGCAATAAAACAAGAATTTGACATTATGAACATTACAACGGAAGGTTATCATCTAAATAAAAGGCTCCTTTTTGTAAAAGCAAAATAATTTTCTGTAAAGTGCAAGGGATACGCTCAGCGCATCCCCAATAGTTCCATAGCCAGTTCACGTAGTTTATATTTTTGTATCTTGCCGCTGGCCGTTATCGGATAATCTTCTACGAAGGCAATGTACTTAGGTATTTTATAACGGGCTATTTTCTCTCGGCAATATTCCTTAAGTTCTTCTTCTGTAATTGAATTACCCGGCTTGATTTGGATAAATGCCATGACTTCCTCTCCGTATTTTTCACTCGGTACCCCTACAACTTGCACATCTTTCACTTTTGGATGCGTATAAATAAATTCTTCAATTTCACGTGGATAGATATTTTCTCCACCACGGATAATCATATCTTTCAACCGTCCTGTAATTTTACAATAACCATTTTCATCCATGACTGCTAGATCTCCGGTATGCAGCCAACCATCATTATCAATAGCTGCAGCAGTCGCTTCAATCATTTTATAATATCCTTTCATCGTATTATAACCCCGTGAACAAAGCTCTCCCTGCATATTTATAGGCACTTCTTTACCATTTTCCGGGTCAATTATTTTCACCTCTACGTTAGGCAGTGCCCGCCCAACAGTAGTCACGCGCAATTCTAAAGGGTCATCCGTTCTCGTCATGGTAATACCCGGTGAGGCTTCCGTCTGACCATATGTGATGGTGATTTCTCTAACTCCCATACTATTTACTACTTTCTTCATTACCTCAATGGGGCAAGGTGATCCAGCCATAATACCAGTCCTTAGAGAAGAAGTATCATATTTGTTTTTTTCCATTTCTTCTAGTTCCATTATGAACATCGTAGGAACTCCATGAACGGCTGTGCAACTTTCCTTCTCAATTGTTTCAAGCACCTTAATGGGATTGAAGACTACAATAGGAATCATTGTGGCACCGGAAACTACGCAAGCCATTGTTCCCAGTACACATCCGAAACAATGAAAGAAGGGAACAGGAATACATAATCGGTCTTTTTCTGTAAAGTCCATACACTTCGCAAGACTACAGGCATTGCCAATCAAATTATTATGTGTAAGCATAACTCCTTTTGGAAAGCCTGTCGTTCCTGAAGTATACATCATGCTGATCACATCATCCGGGTCTAGAGAATCTTCACGAGCTGCCAGCTCCTCATCCTTTATCGTGTTCCCTATTTCAATTAGTTCTTTCCAAGTGAACATACCAGGATGATTCTTTTCGTCAATTACTATAATATTTTTTAAAAATGGCAATCTTTGTGATTTGAGTTCTCCTGCTTTGCAATTATACAGCTCAGGGCAAAGTTGATACAGCATACTGATATAGTCTGAGCTTTTTGTCCCTTTTATTAAGATAAGGGTAGTCGTATCCGACTGTTTTAATAAATACTCTAATTCAAATATCTTATAATTCGTATTTACTGTTACTAATACGGCTCCCATTTTAGCACTGCCGAATTGTGCAATAACCCACTGAGGCACATTTGTAGCCCATATTGCAATATGCTCTCCTTTTTGTACCCCCAATTTCATTAAACCTTTAGCAGCCTGATTGCAAGCCTGACGGAAATCATCGTATTTATACCGTACATTAAGATCAGAATAGACTAAGGCTTCTGTTTCTGTATTTTCTTTTGCCCTTAAATCAATTAACTGACCTATGGTAATCTTGCCGATATTTCTCATTATTTTCTCCTCCAAAGGTAAAAATGAGTTCCATATTTATAAATAAAGCCTCATCCTAAATTCAGGATGAAGTTTTTCTCTCTTTGCATCCAAATTATTTAAGTTATATTATTCTATTCCAGTTATTGTTTTATGTTAATTACTACGCAATAAAAAGAGCTGCCACTTATAAAATGGACCCTATAAAGTAGACAGTAGAAAAA
>CAMKSY010000384.1 GCA_946415545.1 uncultured Pelosinus sp.
ATTGAAAAACGTGTAAATGAAATTGGTTTAACTGAGCCGATTATTCAACGGCAAGGTGATCGGAGAATCATTGTAGAGTTGCCTGGTATTAAAGAACCAGAAAAAGCAATTGAGATGCTAGGCAAAACAGCATTGTTAGAATTTCAGGATGAAAGCGGCACTACGGTTATGACAGGTAAAGATCTAAAAGATGCTAAAGCTGAAATGGGACAAAATAAAAACAGTGTAGTTGCCTTGGAATTTTCTGATCAAGGTGGTAAGCTTTTTGCTGATCTAACTACTAAAAATGTTGGTAAACATATTAGTATTTTACTTGATAAGCAAGTACTTACGAGTCCCGTAGTAAATGAGCCGATCCCTAATGGAAAAGCCGTTATTACAGGCAGTCGATCAATTGAAGAAGCACAGAATTTAGCGATTCTATTACGATCTGGCTCACTTCCAGTAAAAGTAGATGTTATGGAAATGAGAACTGTAGGACCGACGCTTGGTCAAGATTCTAAGGAAAAGAGCGAGAAAGCATTTAGCATTGGTATTGCTTTAATCGTAATATTTATGTTAGGATTTTATCGTTTGTCAGGTTTTGTTGCTACAATTGCACTTTTGGTCTATGTGTTACTTCTGGTGGGCTCCTTAAAAATGCTCCAAGCAACTATGACATTGCCAGGTATCGCTGGTATTATTTTGTCCATGGGGGTTGCTGTCGATGCGAATGTATTAATCTTTGAAAGATTTAAAGAAGAATATCGCAGTGGTAAAACATTAAGAGCTGCTCTTGATGCTGGTTTCTCAAGAGCTTTTAATACAATCTTAGATTCAAATGTGTCCATTATGATTACAGCTTCAGTATTATTTGTTCTGGGAACTGGCCCAATCAAAGGCTTTGCTATAACACTTGGACTAGGAGTAATTCTCAGTATGTTTACGGCAATTACAGTAAGTCGTTATCTGCTGAGGATGTTAATGCAGGCCAATGTGACTAAAAACGGCAAATACTTTGGTGCGTAAGGGGTGATTAAAAATGAAATTTGATATTATTGGAAAACGGTATTGGTGGTTTGCATTATCGTTAATCGTTTTAATTCCTGGTTTAATTTCCATGGCATTACAGGGATTTAATTTAGGAATCGATTTTACCGGCGGAACGATTTTGGATTTGAAATTTGCCTCTCCAGTGACGGTTGCTCAAGTTCGTGAAGTTCTGGTCGATCATCATTTAGAAAATAGTGTAATACAGTTAGTTTCAACGGATCAGGTAGAGACATCAAATAATTTATTTATTAGAACCCATGTTTTGTCTAATGATGAAAGTCAAATATTATTTACAGATATGGAAAAACGTTTGGGAGCATTTGAAGTTCTGCGTAGTGAAAAAGTGGGTGCTGTTATGGGATCTGAGCTGACCCAGCAAGCACTACTCAATTTGACCGTCGTTTGTGTTTTATTAATTGCTTACATCTCTTATCGCTTTGAGTATAAGATCGCAGTTTCAGCGATTTTAGCTATATTGCATGATGTATTGATTGTTTTAGGTATCTTCTCGTTATTTCATATCGAAATGGATTCATCTTTTGTTGCAGCGATTTTAACCGTCATTGGATATTCAATGAATGAGGCAATTGTTGTTTTTGATCGGATTAGAGAAAATTTAAAAACACATCGTAAGACAGAATCATTTCAAGATCTAGTTAACCGCAGCATAGGACAAACATTTACCCGTACTATCTATACTTTGCTGACAGTGTTATTTGCTTGTGGATCATTGCATTTCTTTGGCGGCGAGTCAACAAAGAACTTTTCACTCGCAATGTTAATCGGCTTTCTTAGTGGTGCTTATTCAGCTATTTTCAATGCCAGCCCAATTTGGGTTACTTGGAAAGAGTACGATGAGCGCAAAAGAGCTGTTTTAAAAACAGGGGGTTCAAAATAGAATAGAGTCATATTTAAAAAGGTTATTACCAAGAGATCTTGGTAATAACCTTTTTTTATTCACCCTTGAAATAGCAATCTAATATCATATAAGCACAGAGGTGGTAAATCTATGTGGATGATATTACCGATATGCTGCTTAGCGATATTACATATTGCAGGAGATCATGTTGCTGTCATACCCGATTTGGCGAGTATATTAGGCAATAAAGAAGTATATATTAGTACGTTATATATTTTTATTATATTGGGTTTGCTATTTTCTACTATATTAGTTTGGATCGGTGTAAAGACGGGGGAAGAATTAGTTGTTGTTATGAAAGAATTATATGGATTGCAAGGTAAGAGAATATTGGCATTTGTAGTATTATCTGTTTGCATTCCTGCAAGTGCTTTGACAGGTGGTTATTATGCTGCCCAAGTCTTACATATTTTGACGGGCATTTCTCCTCTTGCCGCAGGTTTCATTTGTTTGCTGTTATTTTCAGTATTAGCGGCAGGCTATGGTCGTTGTTTGTTAATACTATCTAATTATATTGGATTATTATTAGTTCCTTTGTTGCTCATTTTATTACTTCTTTTAGATTTTGATCTTGAAATTGTTATACCGAAACTCAGCAGTGTTAATTGGTTGCTTGTTTTAGGATTATTAGGCTATAACGTTGGTGGGATGTGGTCTATTTTAGTTGTTGAAATGGGTGCATATTTATCGAAAAAAGGGTACCTAGCCATTTGCTTGATTCTATTAGCAAAGTCTGTTGAAGGTGTATTTACAATATTGATGGCCTATCTAGTGTTAGTTGCAAATATTTCTGGACCATTGGCGTTAGCTGGTATTGTTAGTCAAATAGGCGGAGCTGCTATGGTTGTTATCTTCAACATTATTTTATTTTGTACATTTACGAATACAATGGTTCCAGCTATGCTAGTTAATGCTAGACAAGTTAGTAGTATTATTCAAATATCATTTTTGCCTGCACTAACAGTGGCAGGATTTACTATATATTTGGTCAGTTGCATGCGTTTTACAACAATATTATGGATTATGAGTTATTCAGGTTTCATATTGATAGTATTTATTATTTATACTGCTTATTTAGTACATAAATATAGGGAAAATCAGCAATAATGATAATAACTATGTTAGGCGAGAAAGGGATTCATATTGATACTAAAAAGTAGTATATTAT
>CAMKSY010000385.1 GCA_946415545.1 uncultured Pelosinus sp.
ACTATATATAATGTATTTTAAATACACTTACTGTAGGAAAACGAGTTGGTCTTCAGATGGTAAAGAGGAAAGGGATATATAGGAGGAAGGAATAAAATGTTAGGAATAGTATTAGCACTTATTGTGACGTCAATGGTTGTCTACATGATATTAAAGCAATACAAGACACAAGCTGTTCTAGTTTTTGGTGGTCTTATTCTTATGTCATGTGCTGTGATTTTTGGTCTGGGAACGATTTTGCCAGCTAAGGAGAGTACAGGACTCATTTGGTTCGATTTGTTTGAATTTATTAAGAAGACGCTAAGTGGTAGAGCTGCTGGTCTTGGTCTTAGTATTATGGCAGTGGGAGGATTTGCCCGATATATGGATCATATTGGAGCTAGCAAGGCTTTGGTGAATATCGCCATAAAGCCATTGCAAAGACTTCATGCTCCCTATGTAATGTTGGCTGCGTGTTATTTAGTTGGTCAGGTATTAGGCTTGTTTATTAACAGTGCCTCTGGTTTAGGTATGTTGCTCATGGTTACCATGTTTCCTATTCTAGTACGCCTTGGAGTCAGTCGATTAGCCGCTACGGCGGTAATTGGGACTACTTTGTGCTTGGATTGGAGCCCTGGAGATCCTGGCAGCGTCCTATCAGCCAATACAGCTGGTATGGACATTGCGACTTACTGGACCCAGTATCAGATTCCTGTTGCTTTAACGGTAATGGTGGTAGTTGCGGTATTACATTATTTTGTCCAACAGTGGTTTGATAAAAAGCAAGGACACATCGTTGAGCGGGCAGATATAGTCGCAAATAAAGAAGAAGAGGAACTTCCTCCAAGGATTTTTGCCTTATTGCCTGTTGTGCCTTTAGTATTGATTTTAGCCTTTAGTGATATTGGTATAAAAGGAATTAAAATGGATATCGTGAATGCGATGTTCATTAGCTTATTTGTATCTATGATCTTTGATTTTCTTCGCAACAGGGATATTAAAAAAGTCTTTGCTGATTTGCAAGTTTTCTTTGATGGCATGGGTATTCAATTTGCTGCTGTAGTTACCTTGGTCGTAGCAGGAGAAACTTTTGCTCAAGGGTTAAAATCAGTTGGAGCTATTGAATCGATTATTAGTTCTGCTCAATCAGCAGGTTTTGGCGGAGCTGGTATGATTATTGTCATGGTATCAATTATTGCGATATCATCTGTGGTCATGGGGTCAGGTAATGCACCATTCTTTGCTTTTGTAGCGTTAACTCCCGTTGTAGCTGCTAAGATGGATATTGCTCCGGTTTTGATGCTGTTGCCAATGCATTTTGCTGCAAGCATTGCCCGCAGTATGTCTCCCATAACTGCGGTTATTGTAGTCGTTTCAGGAATTGCAAATGTATCGCCAATTGATGTAGTAAAACGTACATCAATTCCCATGATTGGTGCCCTTATTGTGAATGTGGCTGCTACCTTTATTTATTTCTATCGATAATCAGTATGCAAGAGGCTCTTTCATTTTGTCTTTGAGATAAAATGAGAGAGCCTCTTTTCTGTATAGTATTAAGATATAACGCTTTCATCTAAGTTGAATAGGATAAAGAGAAGGTGATTCATGGATACTTTCATTTATGGAGGATGAAGTATAATGTGGCGAAATATTCAACAGGTTATTTATTTCCCCAATAAATGTATTGGTGCCTATACTGCAATCTTTATTATAATCTGGCTAGGGGCTTGGATTATGAATGGATTAAATAATACACAATTTGATTTATTCCAATTTCGTGATACTTATATTTGGCTGATGACGCAATTAAATGCGACACATGCAATTAATTCTATTTGGAATACGCAAAAGGGAACTTGTCCAGGAGATCTAGGAATAAAAGGCGACACGACAGGTAAGTCTAATTGTAGCTAGTATATTGCGTGAGTGAAATTAAGAAGCAGAGCCTAGGAAATATAAATAGAAATGAAAGCACAAAGTCATTAAAAATATCGGTATGGGTTAGGATCATGCTAGGTTAGGTGATGGGGAAAAGAAATAGACCTTTTCCCCAAAGCAATTTTATGATAAAATTTATGGATATAGAAGATTTTGGGAAAGAAGAAGTAGAATGCTTGCGATGATGGGCAGTAGGTTGCAAAAAATACTACCTTTAATAAAAAGAACTTATAAAAGTAGACATAAAGCCTCTAAGATAAGAGTGATCATCGATAAAATTAAAGTTGGAGGGAAGTAAAGATGAATCTATGGATTAGCGAGGCGCAAACAAAAGATTTAGAATTACAAGCGCGGGTAAGAGAAACACTGTTTATGGGAAAGTCTGATTTTCAGGAGATCGCGGTAGTGGATTCTCACCAGTTCGGTCGCATGTTAGTGCTTGATGGTGTATTTCAAACGTCCGTGACAGATGAATTTATTTATCATGAAATGATCGCTCACATTCCCTTATATACCCATCCGAGCCCTAAAAAGGTGCTTGTCATTGGTGGTGGTGACGGCGGTACAATTCGAGAGGTTGTAAAGCATGAATCTGTTGAGAAAGCAGAAATGGTTGAAATTGATGGTTTAGTGGTCGATGTCTGTAAAAAATTTCTGCCGGAAATTAGTGAAGCAATCATTCATAAACATCCTAAACTGGAACTTAAAATTGGTGATGGTATTTCTCATATGAAACAGGCTGAAAATAAGTATGATATTATTATTGTAGATTGCTCCGATCCTATAGGTCCTGGTAAAGGTCTATTTACACCTGCATTTTATACTAACGTGTATAAGGCGTTAAAAGAGGATGGACTGTTTGTACAGCAAACGGAATCTCCCTTTTACCACCAAGATCTAATTACATATGTAAATAAAGAGATTCGGGAATTATTTCCGATTACAAAAATGTATTTGGCAAACATTCCTACTTATCCTAGCGGGTTACATTGCTTCACTATGGGTTCCAAGAAATATGATCCGATTCAATTTAGTGTGGAAAATCAGCAAGAGTTAATTACTCGATACTACAATAAAGATATTCATAGAAGTTCATTTGTGCTGCCAAATTTTGTACAAGAGTTATTAAAATAACATGAATGCTATTTTTTTGTAATA
>CAMKSY010000386.1 GCA_946415545.1 uncultured Pelosinus sp.
TCTGGTAAAATTCCTCAAATATAAAAGATTATTGTCGTTTTAGCGACAATAATCTTTTATAAATAAAGCATTTATATCTTAATAACAACCTTCCAGAAAACAATTTGATCTACAAGGTCTTTCTAACATACTATATTTTCTCTTTTTCTAAAAGATAGGTCCAACCATCACGCTGCTCGACATATCCTGTTTTGATTAGCCTTCCTAGTGCTCTTTTAAAGGCAGATTTACTAATATGAAATTTTTCCTTAATGATTTCAGGTGAAGTGTCATCACTATAAGGCATTTTACCATTACGAGAATGCAGCAGAGAGAGTATGGCATCCCCATCTGTATCAATTGCTTCCTGCTTAAGTGGACGCATGGAAACATTAATACGTCCATCTTCGCGAATATGAGTAATACGAGCTGTTATCTCATCGCCTACATTGGGTCTTGTAGTAATTTCGCTCCTATGCATAAACGCAATATAGCGTTCTTTTGTAAAAATAAAAGCCCCTTCTTCATTATAGTTATAAAGTGAACCTGTAATCATATCACCAATTTTAGCATCGGTTGCAGGAACAGAGGCTCTTCTCAGCTCATCTTCTACTTCCATGCTTACTGCCGGTCTCCCTGATTTATCAATATAGAGCTTCACCCAGACCTTATCACCTCGTTTGAGATTACCGCGCATACCAGCAAATGGCATAAATACACCACGCTCAGCACCAATATCAACAAAGGCTCCATCACGGGTCGTATTGATCACAGTAACTCTGGCCACCTGTCCTACCTGCATTTTAGGCAAACGCATACTAGCTGTAAGGCGACCTTTCGGATCAAGATACAAATATACAGGAATCTCATCTCCAATTGCTACTGTATCTGTAGTTTGCTGCAGCTTATGCAATAAGATATCATCATTCGTATTGCCAGTGCCAGCATCTAAAAAAATACCAAACTCACTAGATCTGACTGCTTTTAGGGTCACTACACTACCTGGAGTCAGCTTGTTTGTTGTTTCCATTCTAACTACCACCTATGTCACCAAAACTTAGAATTACGATCTAAAGAATTGGCAAATTATTTGTTTTCACTCAACTGCTCTTTAGTATCCATTACTCGAGCTTTTCCCCAAAGGCGTTCTAGATTATAATACTCTCTTTCTTCCTCTATAAAAATATGTGCAATTCCAGTACCAAAATCCAGTAAAATCCAGCGTCCTTGACGATGTCCTTCTTTGTGTAATAAATCAATTCCCTGTTTTTTTAGTTCATCTTCAATATTATCAGCAATCGCTTGAACTTGTATGGTAGACTTTGCACTGCATACCACATAAAAATCGGCAACAGAAGAAACCCCCTCTACATTAAGAACTACAACATCCGTCGCTTTTTTATCCTCAGCTGCCGCCACAATCATTTCTTCTAAGGTTTTGGTTGTATCACTCATCAAAAATCCTCCTAAATTTTAAATATTATCTTATTATTATTTGACTATTATATTTCATAGTACATTTGCTATATCGTTCTTATCTTTTAATTGTTGCTTTTTGGCTCAGTAAATATACCACTCATCTTAGCATTTTCACCAGTTAGCATACGATCCACAATTTGCTGCATCTGCTGCTGATCGTGACTCCAGAAACTTATACCATCAATAGTAGCAAATTTGCCTGGCAGCAGGTCCACATGTAACTCACTTGCCTTAAATGACCTTAATGAATTTAACACCTTTAGCATCCTAAAAGACGTTATATCTGTTTCTATATATTGATTCATAGCATGCAGCAAAGATGGTATTTTCAAAAGAGTACTTATATTCATTGTCTTTTCCACCATAGCTTTTAAAAAGCGCTGCTGCCGCTGTACACGACCAATATCCCCCAGCTCATCACTACGAAACCGGACATATTGCCCCGCTTTATTACCATCTAGATGCTGGTAGCCTTTATTTAGATGTATTGCTAAATCAGCATAAGGATCTTCATAATCCATATCGTTTTCTACATACAAATCAACTCCGCCTAATATATCTACAGCCTCAATAAATGCCTGCCAATCAATTACGATATATTGATGAATAGGAATTTGTAATAACTGTTCAACAGTCTTTACAGCTAAAGATGATCCTCCATAAAAAAAGGCATGGGTGATTTTTTCGGCCCCCTTATGTCCCTGTATAGCAACCCGAGTATCTCTGGGAATGGATAATAAATGCAGCGAACCGTTTTCTTTATTAATATTCACAACAATCATCGTATCCGATCGTCTAGGTGCATTAGGATATTCATTATCCCCGTCATCTACGCCCATGACTAATATATTCAGATACGGACCAGCTTCTTCGACAACTTTGCCGTTTTCCACTTTTGTACTTAGTGCAGGTGCTGCAGAAATTTTTTGATAGGTATGCACTGCTGCCCAAGATAAAGATGTTATAAATGTAAACAAAATAATTAATAGCAAGAACAATCGCTTCCAACGTATTTTACGACGCTGAGGACGCAGCCGTGACATGCGTCTTCCTCCTCTCTAGACATAACCAAAATATTTTTTATGTAGTATGCAAGATCGCTGTACTCTGTTTGAGTAAAAGATCATTTCGAGCCGCAATGGTCGCCGGATGAATTAAGCCGCCCTCTTCCAAAATATAAGTTATACTTTGATCCAATGCCAATAACAGTGCCTTGTCCAAATCACTATGAGCCACTGCTCTAAGTTCTTCTAAACCTTCAAAATTACGATTAGGTTCAATCACGTCTGCTAAATAAATAATTTTATCTAACAACGACATTTGAACTCCTCCTGTTGTATGCAGATAAATTGCTCGTAAAATTTCTGCATCATGGATGTGAAACTTGCTCTCAGCTAACTTGGCTGAAATGGAAGCATGCAGCAAGATAGGTTCTGCCTTTTCAATATCATTCACCACTATACCAAAGGCTTGTGCCATTGGCAAGAGATCAGCTACAGGCACCTCACGGGCTGCGTCATGCAAAAGACCTGCTAAGCCAGCTTTAACCTTATCACCCCCAAAGCGTTCAG
>CAMKSY010000387.1 GCA_946415545.1 uncultured Pelosinus sp.
CATTAATTTCTCTTGCTATATGCTCTTCCAGGTCTGCTTTCATTTCTTGCGCCTGATATGCCAAAATGCGGTTCTCTTTCACATCCTCGTCAATGCGCTGCGTCCTTTCGGCAATCATAAGTTCCTTCAATGCTTGCTCTGTAACATCATGCTCATTAGCAATAACAACTAAGGTTTTGCCAGCTTCTCTTTCCGTTCTTAAGGTATTCTCATCTACCTGTAGCAATGCAAGTAGTCTTGGATTCTCCATGGGGCCCATTCCGGGTATAGGAGAACCAGGCCGGTGTTTTCCAGGAAGCGGGCCAGGATCATTAATTTCTCTTGCTATATGCTCTTCCAGGTCTGCTTTCATTTCTTGCGCCTGGTATGCCAACATGCGGTTCTCTTTCACGTCCTCATCGATATGCTGTGTCCTTTCAGCAATCATAAGTTCCTTCAATGCTTGCTCTGAAACACCATGCTCATTAGCAATAACAACTAAGGTTTTGCCAGCTTCTCTTTCCGTTCTCAAGGTATTTTCATCTACCTGTAGCAATGCAAGTAGTTTTGGATTCTCCATTGGTCCTATTCTCGGTATCGGATGACCTTTTTCAGGTATGGGGCCTTGCTCAATAAAATCATTTTGCTGATTCGGAGTAGCGAAGCCCATTACAAGATTACTAGCCGTTAAGATAGCCGCAACACCCATTGCCAAAAAACGTTTTTTCATAATATGATATACCACCTTTCAAAATTTTGATGAATAAATGGAACTATATTCATATTATGAAGCCTTATTTTTTGAAAATTTTTTGAAAAGCTCTTTACGATTTATGATTCATATGGGAAGGAATAGAAACAGTAAATGTTGTGCCTTTTCCTAATTCACTCTCAACGTTTATCTTTCCGCCGTGCTTTTCTATGATCCACTTAGCAATTGCCAATCCGAGTCCCGTTCCGCCGCTATCACGGGAGCGTGCCTTATCGGCACGAAAGAACCGATCAAAAATGCGAGGCAAATTCTTCGGCGATATGCCAATGCCTGTATCCTGTACAGTTACTATAACGTTTTTGTTAGATTCAAAGCAATTGATATGTATTTGTCCTCCTGCCTGCGTATATTTTAAGGCATTATCAAGCAAGATAACGCTTAATTGATGTAGCCGTTCTTTGTCGGCTATTACTGTTAAATGGGGCTGAATATCGCTTATTAGGCTAATTCCATTTAACTCTTCCACCCCTTTGAAATGCTCTAAAACATTTTCAATCACTTCACTTATATTTATCAGTTCCAAGTGTAGATCTGATTTATTGGCATCAGATCTAGCTAACGTAAGAAGACTAGATATTAGGTTCTTCATTCGCATCGACTCTTTCATAATGGTATGAAGCCTGTAACTTTCTTCTTCAACGTTGTTTTCAGGATGTTTTAGCATCAAGGCTGCATTCGTGTAAATTCCTGTGATAGGGGAACGAAGTTCATGCGATGCATCAGAAACGAACTGTTGTTGTTTTTCCCATGCTGCCTGAATTGGGACCATAGCATGTTTTGCTAGAAAATAGCCTGCAAAGATAATGGCGATCGTTCCGATTATTCCGCCACCTAAGGTAATCCATAGTAGATTAGTAAGTAATGCAACTTCGGCATCCACATTACTTACTGCAATTACATACTGAACCAGAAAGCCGTTAACCTCATTAAGAGAATTGTCCGTATCTGGATAGGGAATACTGACCATCCGATAAATGTGTCCTTCATAATTCTTAGTCTGAATCTCTCCAGGATTTGTCATTAGGGTGAACTCTTCCATATTGCTGATCTCTTCAATTTTAGCTGGGCCTGGATGAATAATACGCCCGTCGGTACTCTGTAATAATAGGAAGATACGCGGATCTGGCGGTTTAGGGGGAGGTTTAGGCGCTCCTCTAGGGACTCTAAATGAACTAGCTTGTAACTGCACAGCATAATCAATCTTATCAAACAAGCGAAAATCGATATACTGATACAGTATCGTGGTAAATGCTATAAAAATTAATAGGAAAA
This sequence comes from uncultured Pelosinus sp., assembly GCA_946415545.1. Taxonomy (GTDB): domain Bacteria; phylum Bacillota; class Negativicutes; order DSM-13327; family DSM-13327; genus Pelosinus. Next base: position 2,024 of record CAMKSY010000387.1, read on the forward strand.
CAAGCGAGTTCAAGATGGTCAATCGACGTAATATATTTTTAAACATTACTTCTTCTCCCTCAATGAGAAACCAGTGCCGCGAACCGTTTGTATCAGTGTATCAAACTCGTAAGGCACAAGTTTCTTTCTCAGATAATGAATATATAAATCAACAATTTGAATCGCTGCATTATAATCATATCCCCAAATTCGGTCAAAAATTTGTTCCCTTGTTAGAATCTGGTTTTTATTTAACATAAGGAACTCTAAAATATCATATTCTTTAGCTCCTAGTCCAAGAGGCTGGTCGTCAATGTACCCATCTCGTATCTTAGTATTTAATGAGATACCTCCATAGCTTAGTCCGCCATCCATGAGAAGATTACCCTTTCGCCTTAGCAGAGCCTTTATTCTCGCCAATAGTTCCCGTATCGCAAAAGGTTTTACTAAATAATCATCTGCTCCCGACTCCAGACCGATTACGCGGTCATCTACACTGTCTAGGGCTGTAAGAAGTAATATTGGCAAGGTGCAGCCAGTTTCTCTTAAGGTTTTAACTATATCAATTCCATTTATTTCTGGTAACATAATGTCTATTATTAGTAGATCATGTATTTCCTGATCAGCTGCACTCAACCCATCTTCACCCGTTGATGCCTCATCTACAATATAATTTTCTTCTATTAGAAGGGAAACAATCGCTTCGCGCACTACATTATCGTCTTCAATTACAAGAATTCGCATGTTAATCACTCCTAATACGATATATACCACTATTTGTAGCAATATCTTATCATATCACCTGCTTCGTTCACAGTAAATTCTAGTTAGCATAATATACCTGCAATTGAGTTTACGATCGTCCTTCTAGAAGAGAACGTTGAATACAAGGCATTGATCATAAAGCTGCTGCTATATCGGTAGAAATGTTGCTTGCCAGTCGCGATATATTAAAACTAAAGAAGAATAGAATAAATG
>CAMKSY010000388.1 GCA_946415545.1 uncultured Pelosinus sp.
GATCAATACCTATGTGTTGATAAAAACGTGCATCTTCAGCAGCTACGAAAGCATTTTGTAAATTTTTAGGGATCTTATTAATAGAAACGGGAACGCGATTTTCTACAGAATGAACTGTATTAATTAATTTCCCATTTACATCATAAATTTGTGAAGAAGCAGCAGGTCTAATCTCGTCTTTCAGACTTGGCATGGTGTGAATACTTGCTGTTAAAAAACCTAATCCAGCACCTGTAATCATTACAATAAATACAATAAGAATTATAACTGTTAATTTTGAATTACCATTTTTAGAAGAACGACGGCCATCCTTAGGGCTGTCGCTTCGCTCCTTGTTCATTGGCAACCTCCTTAGTATTGAGTTCGCTAATTATTATAACATAAATGAGTTCCTTTTTGTCTATAAGCTAAAATGACACCAATAGCTGGTGTCATTTTTAAATTACTTAATCAGTAAAATAATAGAGAAGTAGCTATACTCTTTAGGGGGTTACAACAATTCGGTGATAATTTTTTTTACCCTTACGAACTAATAAACTTTTATTTTCAAATAGATCTTCAGTGAGTATTAAGTCTAGGTCGGTTACTTTCGTGTCGCCAATATGAAGTCCACCTTGCTGTATCAACCTTCTTCCTTCACTTTTTGAAGGCACTATCTTGGTGGCTGCAAGAACATCAAGAACTTTCATACCTATCATATTAGAAGTAATTGATACGGTTGGAACATTATCGAGTGTTCCAGCTCCATTAAATAATGCTTCGGCTGCTTGCTGAGCTTTTTCTGCTTCCTCTGTACCGTGAATGAGCTTTGTCACTTCAAAGGCCAGTACTTTTTTAGCAATATTAATTTCTTTATCTTTGAGGGCACCCAACCTTCTAACCTCATCCATTGGCATAAAGGTTAGAAGTGCAAGACATTTTTCTACATCCGCATCATCTATATTACGCCAGTATTGATAAAATGTGTAAGGTGGGGTTTTTTCAGCATCCAACCATAAAGCACCTTTTTCCGTTTTACCCATTTTCCTACCATCACTAGTAGTTAACAATGTAAAGGTTAATCCGTATGCTGGTTTGCTTTCTTTACGTCGTATGAGATCAGCTCCAGCTAGGATATTGGACCACTGATCATCTCCCCCCATCTGCATAATGCAGTTATACTGACGGTTGAGTTCTAAGAAATCATAGGCCTGCATCAACATATAATTAAATTCTAGGAAGGATAATCCTTTATCCAGCCTTTGTTTAAAACATTCAGCAGTTAGCATGCGATTAACTGAAAAGTGTGCTCCAATATCTCTTAAAAATTCGATATAATTTAGCTTAAGAAGCCAATCAGCATTATTGACCAGCAATGCTTTGTCTTCCGAAAAATCAATAAAGCGCTGCATTTGCTTTTTAAACCGTTCTCCATTATAGACAATATCGTCTTGGGTCATCATTTTGCGCATATCAGTCTTACCAGAAGGATCACCTACCATTGTCGTTCCTCCGCCAATTAAGCAGACTGGGCGATGTCCGGCCTTTTGCATGTGCGCCATTACCATCATTCCAAGAAAATGACCAACATGTAGGCTGTCAGCGGTTGGATCAAACCCAATATAGAAAGTAATTTTTTCTTTTTCGAAGAGATTGATTATTTCATCTTCATGGGTAAGTTGTTGAATAAAGCCTCGCTCTTTGAGGATATCAAGTACAGTCATTAGTTTGAGAAGCCTCCTCATGTTTCCTAAATTATCAACAGGTAAAAATAAAAACCGCCCTGGTTAAGGACGGGTACAACCCGCAGTACCATTCAAGTTGCTAGCTAAAACAGGCTTGTTTATTTTCATGTCAAATACTAACTGTAATATAGCAGGATACGCTACAAATGTCAATGTAATCCATGGTTTGCAGGTATATAAGTATACCTGAATCTTAAATTTAGTATATATGTTATAGATGTATCAATGAAGTAGGTATAAAAAATATGTCAAAGGATGGTACATCATAAAAGGAGACGCCATATACTAAGGTATATCCTGAACTAGGAGGGTAATCATGAGATTTTCCGTAGGGAAGAGACGAAGAATGCCATTGATTGTACTAGTGTCTATTCTGCTATGCGTCATTATAATAGGCACCTTCTGGTTGATGGAAACACATCTAAGACCTACCTTATTGGCTATAGCCGAAACAAAAGCAACTTTTATTGCGACGCAATCCATTAACCAGGTGATTAGTGACAGGGTGAACTTAAATGTTGACCCGCAAACATTAATGAATGTTACATTAGATAGTCGGGGGCGTGTAGTACTTATACAGCCTAATACCATGGAGTTCAATAAGATAGCTGCAGATACTACTATTAAAGTGCAAGATAAATTAAAGGAGATTAGTGAAGAGAAAATTAATATACCAATGGGACAGATTTTTGGAAGTCAATTATTAGCTAGCATGGGGCCTAATATTACTGTTACTGTGATTCCTGTAGGTACTGTTCAGATAAAAGTAATTGATAAATTTGAACAAGCAGGGATTAATCAAACTAGGCATATGATATATCTTATTGCTACTACACAAATCAAAATAGTAGTACCTCTAGTGAGCAAAAGTATAAGTGTAGATACGCAAATGCCAATTGCCGAGTATGTTGTTGTTGGGGATGTACCAAACACATATGTACAATTTCCATTCCCATTTCCCAATAATCTAAGTGAAAATGAGAACCATGAATCAAAAGATAATTAAATGAAAAAGAAGATAGAGGATTGACAGACCTTTTTGAGATATGATAATATAGACAAGTCATCAATTTACATCAAAAAAGTTGACAGACTTATGTAAAGGTGTTAAAATCAATGAGGTCGCTTGAAGAGCGTAAAAATTATTTTAAGATCTTTATCGAATGTGTTCCTTGAAAACTAAACAATGTAAGTAAGGTTAAAAT
>CAMKSY010000389.1 GCA_946415545.1 uncultured Pelosinus sp.
TTAACGGAACCTTTGTCAGAGAAAACTCGACCCACGACTTTTGCTGAAATTGTTGGGCAAGAAGACGGTTTAAAAGCATTAAGAGCAGCTTTATGCGGACCTAACCCTCAGCATGTGTTAGTGTATGGGCCGCCAGGAGTTGGTAAGACAGCGGCAGCAAGGCTAATACTAGAAGAGGCTAAACGCAATAGCTTATCACCTTTTTCGTCAAATGCAAAGTTTATTGAAATGGATGCGACAACTGCGCGCTTTGATGAAAGAGGAATAGCGGATCCGTTAATTGGTACAGTGCATGACCCCATTTATCAAGGAGCAGGTCCTCTAGGGGTGGCTGGCATTCCTCAGCCAAAAGCCGGAGCGGTAACGAAGGCCCATGGTGGATTATTATTTATTGATGAAATTGGTGAGTTGCATCATATCCAAATGAACAAGCTGCTAAAAGTATTAGAGGATCGGAAAGTGTTTTTAGAAAGTTCCTATTATAATAGTGAGGATACCAATATTCCAAGTCATATTCATGATATCTTTCAAAATGGTTTACCAGCTGATTTTCGTTTAGTGGGAGCGACGACTCGTATGCCTCAGGATATTCCTCCTGCTATCCGTTCAAGATGCGTGGAAATATTTTTCCGCCCAATAGTAGCTGATGAGGTGAGCAGGATTGTATATAATGCTGCTAAAAAACTTAATTTTCCGATTGAAGATAAAGCTGTTGAAGTGATTAAACAATATTCTACCAATGGCCGAGATGGAGTTAATATTGTGCAAATTGCTGCAAGTGTTGCGATTAATGAGTCGAGGCAGTCTATCTCTTGTAAAGATGTAGAATGGGTCATAAATTTTGGACACTATACCAAACGGCCAGAAAAGAAAGTCCCTGATGCCCCTCAAGTTGGCTTTGTCAATGGTTTGGCAGTACATGGAGCTGATATAGGAGCCATTACAGAAATTGAAGTAACGGCTGTTTCAGGAAGCGGTAAGCTTACCATAACGGGCGTCGTTGATGAAGAGGAATTAGATGTGCCAGGTCGAACCATACGCCGTAAAAGCATGGCGAAATGTTCTCTGGAAAATGTTATAACTGTCCTTTCCAATTGTTATAACATGGATATACATAACTATGATATCCATGTGAATTTTCCAGGCGGAGGTCCTGTGGATGGTCCTTCAGCAGGAGTGACAATGGCAGTTGCGATTTATTCTGCCATAAAAGGGATTCCCGTAGATAATAAGATTGCTATGACAGGAGAACTTTCCATTCGTGGCTTAATTCGCCCTGTAGGTGGGGTAAGTGCCAAAATTAATGCAGCAGAGCAAGCAGGAGCGTCCCGGGTATTAATACCAAAGGACAATTGGCAAGAATCTTATCAGGGGTTATCAGTTCAAGTCATTGCAATTGAATCTCTTGAGGAGGCTATTGATAACGCTTTAGTCAAAACAGTTGATATACTTCAGAAAGATACTATAATACCCCAGTCTGAAGTTTTAGCAGCAGCAGGTATGGAAATCTAACACTATAAAGGTGGTAAATAATATGGATAGAATTGCTTTAATACTGGTCATTGTTGGGGCTCTAAATTGGCTCTTGGTGGGGCTTTTTAAATTCGATTTAGTAGCCACGATTTTTGGTGGGCAAACCTCATTTCTAAGCCGCATTGTTTATGTATTAGTGGGTTTATCAGGCATCTGGTCCATCAGCTTTCTAAATAGAGGCAGAAAATCAATATAAAACATCGCAGGTTAGCAAGATAGCCTTCTACATAAAGAGGGCTATCTTGCTATTAAAAAATTAAGATACTGCTAATAATGCTCTGAATTCATCACCATCTAGAGATTCTCTTTCTAACAATAAGGTGACTGCTGCTTGCAAAGTGTCTTGGTGACTTGAGAGAAGCGTGTAAACATATTGTTCTGTTTCCTTAATAATGGATGTTATAGTAGCATGTAGAAGATCCTTTGTAATATCTTCTACGGATATGATGCCTAACGTTGACATACCATTATAAATAATCTCTTTTGAGAATTCGATTGCCTGTTTGAAGTCATTAGATGCGCCTGTACTACGATTACCTAGGTTTATCTCTTCAGCGATTGCGCCAGCTAGTGCTACTGCAATTTTATTTTTAATGACATCTAATGTATATAAATACGTATCATCTAATGCTGTTTGTCTTACATAACCTAAAGCATTACTACGAGAGGCAATGTTAATTGTTGCTACAGAACCTGGCCGCGTGATTTCACTTACTAATGCATGTCCTGTTTCATGAATTGCAATACGTTGTTTCTCTATCGTGTTTGGTCTTCTATCCAATTTTTCACCCATGATTACTTTGTCGATCGCACTTTTAAAGTGCTCAGATGTGATGGTTGCCTTTTCTTCACGCAGAGCCAGAATTGCTGCTTCATTAGTTAAGCTTTCTAAATGGGCACCTGAAAAACCAAAAGTATTTGCTGCAAGTAAATCTAACGAGACATCAGATGCTAATGGTTTATTTTTAGTATGCAGGCTAAGAATATGCAAACGACCTTTTTTATCAGGCAGTTCTACTTTTACATGCCTGTCGAAACGTCCTGGACGCAATAAAGCTGCGTCCAGAATGTCGATGCGATTGGTAGCGCCAATCATTAATATCTTGACACTGTCATCAGAAGAAAGACCGTCCATTTGTACTAAAAGTTCATTTAAGGTTTGATCATATTCTGCATTACCTGCATTTTGTCCCCGTTTTCCACCTAAAATATCCAGTTCATCAATGAAAAGAATGGCGCTATCTTTATGTTGCTGCTTTGCGAGAGCTTTAGCGGATTGAAACAGTTGACGTACACGCTGAGCACCAACTCCAACATACATTTCTACGAATTCTGAGCCACTAGCCGAAAGAAAAACAGAATCTGTAAATTGAGCCGCTGCCTTTGCT
>CAMKSY010000390.1 GCA_946415545.1 uncultured Pelosinus sp.
GAATTAAATATAAAATATTTTTAATATAATCGAATAAGACCTAGTAAAATTAAGATCAATCCTGGCAAATAGGGAACTTTTTTTTTGACTTGTTCTGAAAGAAAATGTTTTGAGGCGTAGATTCCAAGTGTAATAACTAGGATTTGGATTAAGCCCATGGTAATAGGGGTATAAAAGGGTAAGGGATTTACTAAGGCAGCAGCGAAAATCGCTATCATATTGTCAATACCGAGAGCTAACCCAAGAAGTATGGCTTCTGTTGAGCTAATGAATTGAGAATGATCAACATCTGCCTTTTCTGGTTTCGCCATGATATTAATTACAAGGCGGCCGACGGAAAAGGTTAGATTTGGAGAAGGAATTTCTGCGTTTACAGGATCTGATTGAACTTTTGCAGCAAAATATTCTTGAAATAAACTAAATACTCCCATGAAGGTGAGCAGTAATGCACCTATAAGTACTGCTATTTTGGTATTTAGCATTGTTCCTAATATATGAGCACTTCCCATGGCTAAGCTAACACATAATGTTGTTGTTAATCCTACAATATATAAAGAAATCTTAGATATAATAATATTTTTTAATCCATAGGAAATACCGGCAATAAAGCCATCAATACTTACAGCAAATCCTAACAGTAATACATAGCACAACGTCATTTATATAGCCTCCTATAGGTAGAATAAGCAGAGAAGGTATCTCCAAATAATATATGGCGGAGGTTAACCTTTGGTGACGATGATGCTTTTGTATTGTTATTCAAGGGATTAGAAGGATTTTTTAAAAAGATAGGGAAATTATATGGTATAATAAGAAGTTGAAGTAAGTGATTAACATACTACTCATAAAAAATTGTGAGTAGTATGGTTTTGCATTGGTATGAAAAAGGACAAGTTTAGGAACTATCGCAATTTAAAATTGTGTTTTTGAGGTGAGAATGTGGATTTTGGTTTAGGTAAAGTATTGCCTGTAAGTATTGAACAGGAAATGAAAGGTTCTTATATTGATTATGCCATGAGTGTTATTACCATGAGGGCATTGCCCGATGTACGTGATGGACTAAAGCCTGTACATCGTCGTATTCTCTATGCTATGCACGAAGCAGGGATGGCATCAAATAAGCCTTATAAGAAATCAGCACGTATTGTCGGTGAAGTGCTTGGTAAGTATCATCCTCATGGTGATAGTTCTGTATATCAGGCTATCGTACGTTTAGCTCAAGATTTTTCTACCCGTTATTTAATGGTTGATGGTCATGGTAATTTTGGATCTGTTGATGGAGACTCGGCTGCGGCTATGCGTTATACCGAAGTTAGAATGTCTCGTATTGCAGAGGCAATGGTAGCTGATATTGAAAAAGATACAGTAGATTTTACCCCTAACTATGATGAATCTATGCAAGAGCCAGCTGTATTGCCAGCTAAGGTTCCTAATCTTTTAGTAAATGGATCGTCGGGTATTGCAGTAGGTATGGCTACTAATATTCCTCCTCATAATTTAAGAGAAGTTATTGATGCTCTGATTATGATGATTGAAAATGCAGAGGTCACCATCCCCGAATTGATGACGGCTATTAAGGGACCTGATTTTCCTACTAGAGGCTTAATATTGGGAAAAGAAGGTATTCATTCTGCTTATACCACTGGCCGCGGCGTAGTCAAAATGCGTGCCCAGGCTCGAGTGGATAAAATGGCCAATGGCAAGCCTAGAATTATTGTTACGGAAATACCTTATCAGGTTAACAAAGCAACTCTGATTGAAAAAATTGCGGATTTGGTTCGAGATAAAGTCATCGATGGTATTACGGATCTTAGAGATGAGAGTGACCGCAATGGTATGCGTATCGTGATTGAGTTAAGACGCGATATCAATGCCGATGTAATTTTGAATCAATTATATAAACATACGCAGCTGCAAGATACTTTTGGTATTATTATGCTTGCCTTGGTTGAGGGACGGCCAAGAGTGCTTAACCTGCGAGAAATGTTATATTATTATCTGGAACATCAAAAAGTAGTGATTGTTCGCCGTACTACATATGAATTAGCAAAAGCAAAAGCCAGGGCTCATATTTTAGAAGGATTGAAAATTGCCCTTGATCATATTGATGCGGTTATAACAGCAATTAGACAATCTAAGACTGTCGATGTCGCCCGCGCAGCCTTAATTGAAGGGTTTGATTTGAGTGAGAAACAAGCCCAAGCCATTTTAGATTTGCGTTTGCAGCGTTTAACCGGTCTGGAACGAGAAAAAATTGAAAATGAATATAAAGATCTATTAGAAACTATTGAATGGCTGGAGTCTGTTTTGGCTGATGATCAAAAAGTGCTGAATATTATTAAAGAAGAACTATTAGATGTTCGCAAACGTTTTGGTGATGATCGCCGCACAATTATCACAGATGATTTATCAAATCTGGCAGTAGAAGATTTAATTGCTGAAGAAGATATTGTACTTACTTTGACTCGTTCCAGCTATGTAAAACGACTTCCGGTTGATACCTATCGGAATCAAAAACGAGGCGGACGTGGTGTCGCTGGTATGGGAACGAAAGAAGAAGATTTTGTAGAACATTTATTTGTGACGACAACACATCATAATATTTTGTTCTTCACGAATCGAGGTCGTGTATATCGACTGAAAGGTTATGAAATACCTGAAGCCAGTCGTACTTCCAAAGGTACATCCATTATCAATCTGTTACCATTAGAAGGACAAGAAAGAATCACAGCTGTGATTCCGATTAAAGCCTTTACCAATACACGCTATTTATTTATGGCGACAGCAAAAGGTATTGTTAAGAAAACCGAATTAATGGATTTTGATACTACAAGAAAAACAGGCTTAATAGCGATAACGCTGGATGAAGATGATGATTTGATTGGTGTAAAATTGACAAATGG
>CAMKSY010000391.1 GCA_946415545.1 uncultured Pelosinus sp.
ATTGTTTTACTTTTTAAAAAGGAATTTTATTACAAACGTAGAAATCTAAAAAATAAGAATATTAAGAAAATAAAGTTCGGTAAATTTTGTAGAGATAGGAGGAATCCTATGAATGCATGAATAGGATGAATACTTTACTTAATCTGGACATAAAGTTTTAAAGGTAAAAATAATAACTATAAATTTGCGGAGGGACAGTATGTTGGAAACAAAAAAAACGATAGCAATTTTGTGTGGTGGTGGTCCGGCACCTGGCATGAATAGTGTAATTAGTGCAGTCACCATTGAAGCCATAAAAAATGGATGGAATGTCATGGGAATCTATGAAGGTTACACTCATTTGTGTAATGGGGAAAAACATGTAGTCTCCTTAACGATAGACATGGTTAGCCGGATACATCTTGATGGAGGCAGCATATTAGGGACAGCCAGAGTAAATCCGACTAAAAGTGAAGCTCATTTGCGAAATGTAGTAAATACTCTAATTGAAATGGGTGTTACCCACTTAGTAACTATTGGGGGAGATGATACGGCATATTCGGCTTGCAAGGTTGCGGAATATGCCAGGAGAGTGCTGGAGATTGATCTTCTGGTAGTGCATGTACCAAAAACGATTGATAATGATTTACCGTTGCCAGAGGGGATTCCTACTTTTGGCTTTGAAACAGCCCGGGCATTAGGAAGTCAGTTGGTTACAAATTTAATGGAAGATGCGAAAACTACAAATCGCTGGTATTTTGCGATAGCCATGGGACGTACAGCTGGACATTTATCGTTAGGTATCGGAAAGAGTTCGGGAGCTACATTGACGATTATTCCAGAAGAATTTGGTGATAAAACGATCCGACTGCAGATGCTGGTTGATATTCTAGTTGGTTCCATTATTAAACGGCTAGCGGGAAAACGTAATTATGGGGTAGCTGTTATTGCTGAAGGATTGGTGGAGAAAATAGCAGTGGAAGATCTAAAAGAGCTGGATTGTACATGTTTTGATGATCATGGGCATATTCGTTATACAGAGCTGAATTTTCCTGAGTTGTTAAAGCAGGCGGTTGTAAAAAATCTTGCCGATTTAGGGCTGAAAATGACTATTGTAGGTAAGGAAATTGGCTATGAATTGCGTTGTGCTTCTCCTAATGCATTTGATATTGAATATACGCGTGATTTGGGATTTGCAGCCTTTGAATTCTTAAAGAATAATGGAACAGATGCTCTAATTACCATTCAAAATAATAAAATTGTACCGATTCCTTTTGAGGGAATACTGGATATGAGAACAAAGAAAACGCAGGTTCGTATGGTAAATGTACAATCTGTTCAATATCGGATTGCTCGTGAATATATGATTCGCTTAGAAAAGGATGATTTATATTCTCAAGCAGATTTGAAAAAAATGGCGTTGACAATTAATGTAGATCCTGATGATTTTGTGAAGCGATTTGCATATCTGTTAGATTAATTGTAAAAAATGAAGATATAGAAAGGGGAAGGGATTTATAAGTCCCTTTCTTTTTTTCTTAATAGTAGAATTTATAAGCGTTACAGGCAAAGCTTTTAACAGAGCGCAGCAATTATTAGCCATATTTATCTTCTCTCAGCGTTCTGACTGCCTCCGTGGTTCTCTAGGGATGTCTTAGTGCTTTTGTTGTTGCTTTTAGATACCTTTTTAACAAAAGGGGTGTGTTTTCTAATAACTTTGCGATATAATAAAGCTTATGGTTATTTTAATAAATAAGGATGTGGTGGAATGAATGAAAATTTAATCGCGGTGATAATTGGTATTGTAGAAGGTGTGACAGAGTATCTGCCCGTTTCTTCTACTGGACATATGATTTTAGCAGGAAGTATGTTGGGGTTTGAAGGGGAAAAAGCTAGTGTTTTTGAAGTATTTATTCAGTTAGGTGCTATTTTGTCAGTACTTTTCTTATATAAAGAGAAGTTTTCTCGTATGTTAAGACCTCGACAATTAAATATTTATGGCGATGGATTAGCAATTAAGCATGTTTTGGCTGGTATTGTTCCAGTTATGGGCATTGCATATGTATTGCACAAGCCGATTAAAGAATATCTATTTTCTCCTTATACGGTGATTATTGGCTTGATTGTTGGAGGCATCTTTATGTTAGTCGCTGAGAAAACGTCAAAGCGTCCTATTACTACGGATGTTGATAAAATAACACTGCGGCAAGCTTTTTTTGTAGGGTTGTTTCAAGTACTTGCACTATGGCCTGGCTTTTCTCGTTCAGGTTCCACTATTTCTGGTGGACTCTTACTGGGGTTAAGCCGTAGCGCTGCTGCTGAATTTTCTTTTATTATCGCTGTCCCTCTTATGGCAGTAGCCTGTATATATGATTTACTGAAAGTTTGGGATAAGTTGAATATCGCTGATATCCAAATGTTTTCCATTGGATTTGCAGTTGCTTTTGTTGTAGCCTACATATCAATCGTTTGGTTTATTAAATTTCTAAATAAGTCTACCTTAGCTTCTTTTGCCTATTACCGTTTTATAGTAGCTGCTATATCTTACTATTATTTCTTTTTGTAAGGTAGTAATGGTGAGAATTGGATTGCTTTCCTACAACAAAAATATTGACAGGAGAGTAAAAATGTTATATATTATTTAAGCAGTAGCTGACAGATTAAAAAAATATTAAAAACACTATTTACAAAAAATAAAAAGTGTGATATAATTTAATCTTGTCAAAGGAAATGCTGGAATAGCTCAACTGGTAGAGCACCTCACTTGTAATGAGGATGTTGCGGGTTCAAGTCCTGTTTCCAGCTCCATTTTTTATTTTCTTGATTAAAATGGATGGGTTCCCGAGTGGCTAAAGGGAGCAGACTGTAAATCTGCCGGCTCCGCCTTCGCTGGTTCGAATCCAGC
>CAMKSY010000392.1 GCA_946415545.1 uncultured Pelosinus sp.
TGGATGCTATCATCGTCAGCTTAACAGTTGCGGGGACAGCGTCGGAATTGTACCGAACTTCCCTTTTAAACTACATATAGTAGTACCTTAGTAAAACGAACACAATATATTGTTGTTGTTCAATAGTTTTAAGTTTACCATCCTTCAAATGAAAAGTAAATCTAGATTCTAAACTTCTTTATTTTTGGATTATTCAGTATTTTTTATTATGTAGTTCGAAATAGATTATCACTAATTACTTATACCTAAACAAAATATATATTTTAAACGATGTACGAGATTTTCTATTAAAATCTATCTACAGTAAATCTATTCATTTATAGAATGCTTAAAATAATCTTGAATAGCTATGGAAACAGTCTATATTCTGAAGAAAAATAGACTGTTTGACACTAGGAACATCTATTAGTGCTTTTCAATAAACAGGGCCAATTCCTTATAAAATTCCGGCGTTGCAGCAGAATTTGTATGAAATTGAGGATTATATTTGGATAAAAGCTTATATAATTTAGTTGCAGTTAATAGATTTTGTTCTCTATCGTAAGCCCTAAAACGATCATAGACCTCTTTCACTTTCCCGTTTACTGAATGAGAAAAGTAATATTGCACTTCTTTATCCTCTAAGTAGTCTAGTTGCCACTTGTAACATATTAAATTTGTGAGGAAAAACATTTCTAATGCTTGCATTTCTCCACCTTTCATTAGCAATGTCATGCCATAATCAAAGGCATTTTCTAACCATTTCACTCCATGACGGTCCCTGTAAAAACGAATTAATTTTTGTAGACCATGCCCTTGTTCTTTCACAAGATACGAGTGAATATTCGTATTTCCAGCATTTCTTTCCCATTCATCAAGAGAAAATTTATATTTTCTTATCAGTTTCATCCAAAGCTTTTGAAGTTTCTCTTCAGAAATAGCGTGTGTTTGTTTATTCCATTTTAAAAGCATCTCTAAATATTCTAATACAAAGCATCTCTCTAGCTCAAAATGATCCAAATTTCTAAATAGAGTATGTTGATCAATATCAATGCTATCCTCTAAAATTTTTTCATCTATCAGCATTCTATTGCTCCGACTAACTCACGTTTTATATTTAGATAGGCATAATTGATATTTTTGTAATCTTCAGTATTTTCTTGTATTAATATTTTGATATAAACTTGTAGGGAAATCATGTGCTCACTAGAAAGGTTGTTCATTATTTGCTGCTTTAACTGATTTTCATAAAATAAAATTGAATGTGATGTCATCTTGTTCACTCCTATTCGTTCATAAAAAAAACATCTTTCCCCTTAGGTAAGATGCTAGCTATGACTTAAATACTACATAGTTCTTCAACCAACATAAAATAAGTCGTCTATACTGAATAGAGACCCTTTTCTTGGTTGTCGCACTATGAGTATGATGAAGGTAATTCGTCACACTCAACACCCCCTATCCTCGTAGGTTTTTTGGCTGTACTAGACAAAGGCAGGTCTCCTGGCTTATGATCATCACACATTTTCCCTTCCCATTACATGACAGAACAGTGGCTTTGAAAATGTACTCCGAATTACAGTTGCGGGACAGCGCTGGATTTTCACCGAACTTCCCTTTTAAACAAACTCATTATGAATTTGTACCTTTATCCTGTTATTCCGTTTTTTATAGTATAACATACCAATCTCTTTACTAACTTACTTTGCATATCACTACAAACAAGAAACCATCTACCTTTTAAATAGTAGATGGTTTCAACGTTTATCAATAGAAAATCCACTTGTTTTTACTTTTTTACTGTCGCATTACGATCTTGAAAGAAATTTTCTAGGTCTTTATCTGTAAATTCATTGAATGTTTGATAGGTATATTGTGGATTTCGGTCCTTATCAATGACAACAGAGCGTACACCTTCAAAGAAATCCTCATGTCTTAAAAAGTTTTTAGCCAAGATTAAATCTGTCGCAAAGCATTCCTCTAATGTCTTATCTTGAGCATCTATCAGTTGCTTTAACGTAATCTTTAAAGATGATGGAGATTTAGATAGAAGGAACTGCTTTGTTTCTTGCGCAAATTTACTTGGATCATTGTCTAAGGATTCAACTATCTCTTCCACAGTATATTTTGAAAAATGCTGATCGATCTTATGTTGGAGGTGGGCAAGATCACTGTTTGTTAAAGGTGTACTTGAATAGTCCTCCATTAATTGGCCTAGAGCTGTGCTGGTCTCCAATGTATGCCAGTCTAATTGATCAATGCGCGCTAGGAAAGTGTCTAACTGATCGCTTGTCATGTAGCAATCTGCGCCATTGGCAAAGAGAACATCCGCAGCTTGGATGACCGATGCGGTTAAGGCTAAGTAGTATCCTACATAGCCTGGTGCTTGATTTAAGAAATAGCCAGCTCCAACATCCGGAAAGAAGCCAATATTCATTTCTGGCATAGCCCATTTCGTTCGTTCAGTAACGATTCGGTGGCTTGCCCCATAGGTTAACCCGACCCCACCTCCCATGACAATGCCATCAAGGCAGGCAATAATGGGCTTAGGGTAGTGGTAGATCGCCATATCTACTTGATATTCTTCTTCAAAAAAGATTTCAGCATTTTTGAAAGCTTCCTGACTGGAGCGAGCTTTATAAAGTGTTTTAATGTCACCACCTGCGCAAAATCCCTTCTCACCAGCTCCCTTTAGGATGATTAGCTGAATTTGGTCATTTGCTTGCCATTCCTTCAGTTTCTCTCCGATGGGCTTTAGCATTTCAGTAGAAAGTGAATTTAAGGCTTTAGGACGATTTAGTGTAATGGTTGCTGCGCCGCCATCACTGACAGAAAATAGTACTTCGTTCGTCATATCGATTCCCTCCTTTAAGAATGTTTAAAGTCTGGCTGTCTTTTTTCAATA
>CAMKSY010000393.1 GCA_946415545.1 uncultured Pelosinus sp.
TGTAAAATGCCTGTCCAAACCCATTCCAAAGAAATAAGGCGTACAGATAGCAACATTACGCCCAATGATAAAAATGCCAATAACAATGTATAAATAGACAAGATAATACGATCAAAAATTCCCATATCTTACTCCTTTCTAGGCGGCTGCTACAACATATCTTTTAACGCACACGAAGATCTTCTTCTTTACCATCTTGGCCGAATCCAACACCTTGAACATGAACGTTTACTTCTACGACATCTAATCCTGTCATAGATTCAATACCACGTTTTACATTTTCCTGTACTCTTAATGCTATATCAGGTATACGCACACCATATTCTACAATTATGTATAAATCCACTGCAGCTTCACGCTCGCCAACCTCTACTTTAACACCTTTTGCTAAGTTTTTCTTACCAAGCATTTCTGCAATGCCGCCTACTAAACCAGCGCTCATTCCAGCTACGCCGGAAACTTCAGTAGCTGCCATGCCAGCAATAATACCTACAACTTCATCAGCTATTCGAATTGACCCAACATCGTTGTTCTCAAACTTCTCATTACCATCTCGTTTATCCACTAACAACCCCCCATTCAAAAAATTATATGTAAGGTAATAACTTCTCTATAACTATATTATTATAACAAATATTTTCCTTCTTTACAATTTAGGACTAAATTAATTTCAAAGTTATGTTAAGGCTTAGCACTAATAGATATATTCTCAGCCTTTATACCTGATATTCTTGTAATGATATCAGCTATTTGAATCACTTCTTCATGTGAAAGTGAAGTAGTTTTTATAACTGCGCTTACGGAATTTTCTCTTACAAATACTAAAGCATCTGTAAAACCACGAGATTTAATTAGACTCTCCATTTCCGCTTCCTTTTGCTTTTCTGCAATCATTTTCAAGACAGTATCTTGTGCTTGATTTCTGCTATCATCCGTTTTTGCATTTTTAATACTTTCTCGTAATAAATCTGAACGTTCACTACGAAGTTTATCTCTTTCTAATCGATATTCGATAAAAAAATCAGGACTGCTAGCTGGTATAAGAGGATCTGCAACACTCATGGTCGCAACTTGCATAGCATTAGAATGATTGACCTTTGCTTGCAGCATTGATTCAATATTGGCTATTACTATCATTATCACTATACTAACCATTAATGCAGCAGCAAATACTATATATCTATTTTTTTTGTGGAAGGTAAATATTTTCATAATATATTCCTCACTTTTTTTGAGCTAATACGGTTATTTTGTAGGAAGGAATACCGAGGCCAGCTTCAACTGCCTTTGTTAAAATCGCCTTTATATTAGAATCATATGCACCATCAGCAATAACCAGCACTCCTTTTATCATTGGCTTAATTTCTCTAACAATGACTGGACGATCCATATTATTTTCTTTACTGACAAGAATTTGTGTACTTTCTTTTGTCTCAGTCGTACTGCGCACTCCTCCAGTAGTATCTTTTTCTTGAATGGTTTTACTTTCCTTGGTTATATTTCTGGCATGTTCCTGAGTAGTACTATTTTCCCAAGTTATATTAACAACAACGGTTCCAGCACCCTTTACTTGAGACAAGGTATGCGTGAGCTTTCCTTCTACGGTTTCTTCATAAGTAAGATTAGCTGCTGCAGGTACTTTTAAAGGTTCAGTGCTAACCTTCGGATTAGGGTTAACGGTTTGGCGATCAATCACTCCTCCCATCACCAATAATGTTATACCTAGAAGTCCTAGCCAAATTAAGCGTGTATTTATCACTCCATCTTTTAATAATTGTTTAGGCCATATTTTCTTAGTATAGGTGAGAAAACTTTCCATACCACTCATAGTCAACACTCCTCGTATAATAAGTTCTGCAGGAAGAAATAAGCGCTCCTGCTTAGCCGCTTCATTGGATCATCACTTGCACGAATTTTCGGCCTTGAAGCTCTCAGCTTCTTGACATATTACTGACGGACTTTATGAATACAACATTTTTATTTCTACCTTTTCTTTTGGAATCTGATATAGTTCCATGATCATATCTGTAATTCTTTGCTTTAAATCTGTATGTGTATCTTCTGCTTTGTTAGATTCTTTATCAATTGTCACTTTTGCTATGCTTACTATTTTTTTACTTTTAGCAGAGATACCAGGCTTAACATATACTACAATACTGTTGACCCCCATTGACAACGTTTTTGCATTGCCTTCTTTAATCTCTATCAGTACATTCGCATCAGCTACGCCATCCATCGCCATAACTAAAATTCTAATTTGTTGGCTTAATTCTTTTTTATATAGTTCAATTGACAAAGTGTTACGATCATTAGCAACATAATTTACTTCATTTGCTATGACCTTTAATTCTCCAGAATTTGCGGCAAAAGTAGGGATTTGATCGTTGGAGGTTACATGCTGCACTGCACCAATGATTGGATTCAATATTGCCAACATTATAAATAAACCCATAATTACTCGTACAAAACGTTGCATGCTACTGCTTGGTAACAGTAATTCGAGAAATGAAGCAAATAATACAACAAAAATAATATTTTTGATCCAGTCTGTTAACATCGTGAGCAATAAAATACACCTACCTTAACATCATAGCCGCACTACCAGCAGCTATGATCATAGTTATAGCTAAAAAGAACATTAGCGCGACTGTTAATACTGCACCAAAAACCAATAATAAATTATTTCCCATTGCATCAAGACACTTTGCCATTTTCTCGTCGCCTAAAGGTTGTACTAACGCACCGGAAATTTTTATAACAAAAATTAAAGATAACAATTTAATTATAGGAAAAACACAAATCATAAATACTACGATAACGCCAAAAATTCCGACAGCATTTTTTAATAATAAAGAGGCTCCCATGACAAGTTCCACAG
>CAMKSY010000394.1 GCA_946415545.1 uncultured Pelosinus sp.
GCAGCACACCAGGTTTTACCTGCAAGCGGCAGGTCATAATTTTCCCCACTGTAGTAAAGCCACGAACTATATTGAATTCTTCTGATTGTATGATTTGCGTTTCACCGATAGCAATGCCATGATCCTCGGCTAATTCTGCCAAGTGTTTTTCTGCTAACTCATAAGCATTTTGTAAGGAGAAATTCCCTCGAGGCAGTCCATTGTTAATCCCTAATTCTGCAACAGTGTAATAGCCTTCTGCAGTATCAGCGCGAAGAGTAATATCAATAGTTGGTCTTGCTACCGCTGCGCCAAAGGCATTAGCAACCCTCCCATTTTCAGGAAGTGTATAGCGAATACCCAGTTTTTTAGCAACCAGAGGCACAAGACCTGCCGCTCCGCCGCCTACGCCAATTATATTTTCTAAAACGAATTTTGTTTCATAAACAATTTCTTCTACAAGATATAAAGGTTCAGCAGCTTGTTCGTCCAGCAAATCGGCTATCGCCCGGCAAATGCCATCCACTGCCGTATCGATTACTTGACTCGCCATCGCCTCTGGGGTTTGCCCTTGTAATGCAAGCATCCTCATTGCCTCTACTGCCAAAGCGTGATCGCCAAATTCAATCAATCCCGCCGCTACCATAGCATCAGTTACAGTAGGCTTAGAACCTCCTGCCGCCATAGCAGGGCCATGACGCATCGGTCCGACCTTCAACACATGATTCTCCCAAAAAGCTAAACTGTCACCGCCGATTCCCACGGACTTAAGGCGAAATCCTTGAACTCCAGTTCTATGTCCAGCAACAGCTGCCCCTTCTTTTGCTAAAACAGGTCTTCCCTTTTTCCACAATGCAATATCGGTGGTAGTACCCCCGATATCAAGAGAAATTCCAGAAACAGCAGCATCCCCATTCATACCCATGATACCAATAATACTGGCAGCGGGTCCAGTAAAAATGGCCTCTACAGGATAATTTCTAGCCACTGATAAAGGCAATGTACCTCCGTCTGCTTTTAGCACAGAAACAGAACTATCAATTCCACGCATCTTTAATGCTTCTTCTACAGCTGTAGCAAAAGCATTAAAATGCCGCCATACAGCTCCATTATAATAGGCCGAATTGGTACGTCTCAAAAAATTAAGGGAACCTGAAACTTTTCCTCCTGTACTAACATGCATAGGACTCACTTGCTCTTGTATCCATTCCATCACTACCGATTCAATACTAGGATTACGAACAGCAAATTTCCCCGAAACAACAAATACATCACAAGAAGAAAAATGGCGACAGGCCCTCAGCACTTCCTCTTTATTAGGCTGAGCCATTTCACGGCCGCGATGGTCAATATAACCAGATAAGATATAAGGTGTGACTGGCAGAATATCCTTTAGGTTCATCCCTGGACCTGGCATAATACATAGGCCAACCTGATCAATATTCCCTTCCACTATTGCATTGGTTACAATGGTTGTAGATAATGCAATTCGTTCAAATGCCCTACTGCCAGTGTCCTCTACCATCTTATCTACTACTGTCAAGATACATTGCAATAGATTTTCCTTCGTAGTAGGAGTCTTAACCATACTGACTATTTTTCCATCTGCTACAACCACACCATCTGTAAAAGTCCCACCAACATCAAGCCCCAAGAACATATTATCCCCTCTTTTCCCAGGAATAAACCCCACAGCCCATTGCTCCATTGAGTTGCGGATATTTTGGTACAACAACCTCTACTCCAAGTTCAGAAGAGATGGTTTGTCCAATTGCTTTTCCTAAAGCCACGCCTCCTGTAAAGACAATCACTTCACTGGCAAGAGAATGGAGCATCGGCTTAATTCGTTTAAAAATCGTATAATTAACACCAGCTGCCAATTGTGGAATACTATAGCCTTCCACAATACGTCCAATAAGCTCAGACTCTCCAAAGATAGCGCAAGTTGCAGATAACTCCACAGGATCTTCCTTGTAGCTGCTAAGCTCTGCTAGACTAATCCCGAGAACCGTTGCCATATTTTCTAAATATCGTCCTGTACTGGCAGCGCATTTATCATTGGTCGCAAAATCTACCATTTTACCTTTACGCACTTTAATGACTTTACTATCCTGTCCACCTAAATCCAATAAGGTAAAATTAGTAAGTCCCGTCTGCCACATGGCCCCTATTACGTGTGCTTTTAATTCTGCAATGACAGTCGCTCCTACAATATTGATGGTATTGCGCCCATAGCCAGTAGCAACCACCTTATCAAATTCTCCTACACCTACAGAGGCAAAGTCAACAATTAATCCATTTTCCCCAGGCTGTCCATAATTTCGATAAAACTGTACGGTTTCAAAGATTTCAGAACGGCTTACACCTTCTTGATCCATTACAACTAATTTTACACTACGACTGCCTAAATCGATACCACAAAACACATTTTTCACCTCATCGCAGCATTTCCAAAAAACTATCCATTCGAAGTTTTGTTCTGGCATCGAGTTTACCCGGCTTATCTCCTTCGATGGTTAGTATGGGAATATCTAATTTTTCCCTAAAGATCATATCTTCGATCTGCCTAAAACAGAAACTTTGAACATAATGTACAATACCATCTAGATTACGTTTTTCAATTTCTCCCTTAATATCTTCAATTCTCTGAAATACACCATAAGGATAGGTATACAGTCTATATTGCTCCACTAAATCCTCTACTTGATAAGGCATGGCAAACTGCCGCTGCACTTCATTAAAAACAACTCTTGCTCCCATCTTTTCAAAATGGCCATATAGATCATTAAAAATAGGTGGAACACCAATATACCCTAAGCGGATATCTTCTGTAAATTCATTTGCCGACTTTGTTTTTAGTAAAAACTGATCAATGTC
>CAMKSY010000395.1 GCA_946415545.1 uncultured Pelosinus sp.
ATATAAATAAATGTTATTTAACTAATATTATATATGGAAATAAATGCGGAAAGGAGTATTTGCCTTCTCGAAAATAGAATAAGCTATGTGATAACTGGGATAAATATGTAAACAGTTAGTAAAATAGCATCCAGAAAGAACTGAATGCTGTTGGATTTATATTTTAAGTTATAAATGGCAGGGGCAGCTGGACTCGAACCAACGGATGCGGGAGTCAAAGTCCCGTGCCTTACCAACTTGGCTATGCCCCTGTAAATGGATGCCTTAAGAAATCTATAATATTATATTCTTTACCCACGAGTATTAATTATACGTATCTAATATAGTTATGTCAATAAAAATTTAAGGAGAATCTATGGTGAAAATATCGAAAAAATTAATATGTTTAGTTGTATGCTGCGTAATAATTTTTATCGTATATGGCTCTGCTGAAGCACAGAGCTTGAAATTGCAACTAGGTATGTCTGGGGAATCCGTGTATTTATTACAAAGTAAGCTGCAAGAACTTGGGTTTTACTCGGGAGAACTTGATGAAAAATTTGGTTCTGGTACGTTAAATGCCGTTATCCGGTTCCAAGAAGCCTGCAACCTTGAGGCTGATGGTATTGTAGGTACTCAAACACTTGCCGCGCTACATCAGTATAAAGCAAGCAGCACAAGCAGTCGAGGCCAGGCAAGAAGGCCAGACAAAAATATTGGTTCTTTTGCACAAAAATTTATTAATACTCCTTATCAATGGGGAGGGGCTTCTCCGAGTGGATTTGATTGTTCGGGATTCATATACTATATTTTTAACCAATATGGTACCTTTATGCCTCGTATGGCTGATGAACAATTTAAAGTTGGACTGGCAATTCATGTATCTGAGCTACAAGCTGGAGATTTAGTTTTTTTTAGTACTTATGAGCCAGGTCCATCCCATGTAGGAATATATATTGGCAATGATCAGTTTATTCATGCCAGCTCTGCAGCAGAAAGAGTAACAATAACAGCTTTATCAAAGCCATATTATCAAGCAAGATACCTTGGTGCGCGAAGAATACTATAATAATGTACGAAATCCAAACAAAAAAGCAACCATTAACCTGGTTGCTTTTTTATTATATCGCTTACTGGATATAGTAAGACTTCAGCTTCTCCAAACGGCAATTAAGAGGCTAAGTAAGTCAAATCTTATAATGTAATTAGATCTGTGAGAATGTTAAAAGTGTATTGCGATTAACTCTTCTCTACAACAGTGAGTACTAATGTTGGCTTTATCCATATTTCAAATGTACGCTGCCAAGGTAAATAGGTTTGTATTTTTAAGTCGGTTATAACAATTTGTTCTACTCCTTGATCTGTACGAATTGCTATGGGAAAAATCCGTAATCCTTCACGTAATAGATGCTTACCTTTACTAGCCATCATTCTTTGCACTTGGAGATTCGTTTGATAATAAGCAGTTTGTAAATGATAAGGGTCTATCTTTCGTCCTTGTAATTGTTTGTTAATGTATGGATTAATTTCTTTTTGGTAAAATAAGTCATCTAAAAACCTTGCTGTTAAAAATTCTAAATTTTCTTTGTATAAAGCTATTGCATCTGCTACGTTACTTTCTTTCTTTAATGCTTTCGTAAAGATACTAGCTTGAGTGACAGCGGTTCCAATTGAGTTACTGGTAGTATTCCATCCTGCGTAAGCAATAAGTTTAGAAATAGCAACCTCCTGTGCTAACAATACAGGTAATAATGTTTCAGAAACTTGAAAACTCTCTGTTAAGTCAACTAAGGCTACTTGATAGCCTTGATCTAATAAATTTCTAACTTGTTCTGCCGAAGATGAGAAGGTTGACTGATTATTTGCAGTACCAACATGTACATAAAGTATAAAATCAGCTTGATCGATTTTCTCTGTCTCTACGGCACCAGCAATCTTTATTTTTTCTTGCACTGTTTTGGCCACAGTATGAGGCATAAAGGGCATAATAAGCTGTGAAGCATCGTGATTGGAATACATCACAAAGACTTTTGGAGGATCGTTGGAATACTCCATTGCAATGTGGCCTAAAAGGCTTAGTGCTACTTCATCAGTTCCACGAGTAATAAACACTTTATTTGTGAGTGAAGGCTTCTGCATCAGCTGATGTTGTAATTGTTGTTTATTCATGTTGGGAATGCCAAAGGGTTGACCATCATCTTGTCCAATTACTAAGCCAGCGAGCACTCCTTGTTCTACCATATTCATTAGTGTTAGATTTAGTGTAGTATTTTTTTCATACAGGGCGGTATAATGTTGTATAACATTAGCTGGAAGTTGCTTTTCTAACGAATGTATTGTATTGATATCTTCAGTATTTTCGAAAGTATAAACTTGATCTTTGATTATTGAATATTTTAGCATGTTTTTTTGATAAGCAATATTTTCTTGATTATCTGCAATCAATAATCGAGGAATAATATTAAAAGCATATATTTTTAAATGAGGACTTTCCTGGTGTATAGCGGTTAGCAGATTAAGGACTTCATTCGTGTCTTCTGTGCTTCCCATTGATAGGCGCGATGCTAATAAACTCCCGTGGATTAGCATGTCAGTTGAAATAATAGCTGCATCTGCCTGCGGACATACTTGTTTTAACCAGATGCGCAGTTCTTTTATATTAGCGGTAGTTTCATAATTATCCAATAATTCTGCTTGAGGGAGTAATACTCGAATTCCGGCGATTTGACCTAATTGTTCCACGAATTGTGTACATGGTGGTCGACTATCCAAAGGAAGTAAAACTACCGTTAACCAATAATTTGTATCCGATTTCCATGTCATAATAGGATCAGCTCTCCAAGGGCAGATATGTAAAATAATAGTA
>CAMKSY010000396.1 GCA_946415545.1 uncultured Pelosinus sp.
GCGGGAAACGAGATTCGAACTCGCGACCCTCGCCTTGGCAAGGCGATGCTCTACCGCTGAGCTATTCCCGCAATATCAATCATAATAAAATGGTCGGAGCGGCAGGATTCGAACCTGCGACCCCCTGGTCCCAAGCCAGGTGCTCTACCAAGCTGAGCCACGCCCCGTTAAAAAATGATCTCATCACCAGCAATCGATTAATAAAAACTGCCGTTATTCTCGTTAAAATTTAAACTGTGGTGACGAGTTCTAATTATAGCAGAGGAATTACTATCCGTCAACAACATTTTATATAGTAATTTTTTTAATGTTGTAAAACATACGATTACCCCTTAGAAAATAAACCTTTTTACATGGGAAGACGCAAAAAAAGCACGAAGAAATACCATTCCTTCATGCTCTTCGTATTTCTTTGCGCTTTGTCGTTTTTAATCCTTAAGCAATAGCAGATGCAAGTTTTGCTCCAAGCTCTTTGCATGATGCAAGTCCTTCATCGTCAGGAGCATTTTGGATTGTCAAGGCTTCATCCACAAGCTTAGCTCCTTGACCTTCCATTCGTTCTACCCAGTCTCTCATCCATTGACCATCTCCCCAGTCAAAAGAACCAAATAAAACCAAAGGAATCCCAGATAGATTTTCCCCTTCTAATGAAGTAATAAACGGATCGAATTCGCCCTCTTCTAATACTTCATTACCCATTGCAGAACAACCCAAGGCTACTGCATCAGATTTTAGTACATCATCTTTGCTCGCTTTATCTACAGAAAGTAAATTCACCGAGACTCCATCTACCCCAGCGCCTGCTGCAATGGCTTTAGCCATTTCTTCAGTATTACCTGTCCCACTCCAATAAATAACGGAAATCTTCTTCATATTCTCATTCCCCCATTTTTTATTTGATTGCTTTAACCTCTTATCTACGCTCGCTTATTTGATGTTTTATGGAAACTGCATCCTGTATTCAGTCCTTATATGATAACGATATTCATTATCATATAAGGACTGAAAAAAATACCCTAATGGGCTGTTCAGACATTATAAGCTACTGTATATAAGAAGTTTATTGTAACATCGCCAGTGAAGTATGCAATTGAGTTTTTGATATTAATTCTCAATTCAATGACTATATTTTATCAATAAGAATCTTACCTGTCAATAAAAAAAACGAGAAAAAATAATTTTTCTCATTTTCTTTAATCATAGATAGGTTAACTCTAAATGGAGCTTTATTTCTCCGGCTTCAAATTCCATACTGAGCTGAGATACGTTCTTTTTATACAAAATGAAATGATTTTCACCAACAACGGTAAGTGGAGGCGTGATTTGATAATGATAATCCGTTCCTGCTAATAAAGCTTTTGCTCTGCCAGCTATCATGTTTACTAATTCAGCAACGCCATCATACAGTTCCTCATCTGCCAACTCAACAGAGGCAATGCCAGTCATAAAGGAAACAATCATCGCTGCATTATCCTTGCTTAATGCTATGGAAAGCAGGGCATTATGGGTACTTAGAATCATCATCACTCCGGTAATCTCACTTTTATACCCGTTAGGAGCAGCTAGTTTCTCTTGTACCGGGCAAAGTTCTACGCCAACCATAGTGCTAAACACATCAGAAACAGACTCTGCTAAGCATTTTTGCAAAAACGATTCTTTCTCGGATTCCATCGTTAGCGCCCCTCTCCCATGCATTCTAATACTTTCTTCATTAGTTCCTCAATCGTAAAGGGCTTTACTAAGTAATTAATGGCTCCAGCCTGAATCGCTCTTATAATATTTTCTTTTTCACTCTCTGTGGTAACCATCATTACGGGTATATGCTTAAGAGTTGCTGTATTCTTAATTTTTTCTAAAAAAACTAATCCATCCATACCAGGCATATTCCAATCTAATAATATTAGAATAATTTCTTCAGACGATTCTTCTAATATAGTTAAGGCCTCTATCCCATCCGCGGCTTCGACCAGTTCATAATCAAGCACTTCTACGCCACTGCGTATAATTTTTCGAATGATGGCCGAGTCATCTACGGATAATATTTTCATAACATCCACCCCTCACAGTATAAAAGTTAGCATTTTTATAATACTCGGCATCAAAATATTCATTATAATCCAGGAATACTTCTGAATTTCCTAGGATTAACACACCTTCCTTAGTTAAAGAGTTCGTAATTTTCTTGACGATTTCCTTCTTTAATGCTTCCGAAAAGTAAATTGCTACATACCTGAAAAAGATCAGATCAAAAGATCCTAACCCTATAAAACTATTCTGCAAATTAAATTGCCTGAATTGAACGCTGTTTTTGATCCTCTCATCCAGCAGCCATATTCGTCCTTCCTGGCGGAAATATTGTTCCCGATACTCCAAAGTCATTCCACGAGCCATCGTTATATTATCATACTTCCCCAGTCTGGCAAGCTGCAAAACTGTATGTGAAATATCGGTGGCTACGATCTCGAAGTGATTCAGTGTAATATCGGTAATTCCATGCCGCAGGAGATAGCGATCAATACACATAGCAATGGAGTAGGGCTCTTGTCCAGTAGCACAGGCAGCACTCCAGATACGGATTTTCCCCCCCATACCTTCCCGAATAGCAGTAATATATTTCGGCAGCAGCCGATCTTCCAAAACTTCCCAAGGCGTTTTATCCCGAAACCATAACGTTTCATTTGTTGTAATCGCATCAATAATTTCTTCTGTCAAAGCGGCTTGCTTCTGATGACACAGCATGTTATATAATTCGTCAAAGCCCGATAGCCCAAATCGTATTAGAAATTTGGAAAGCCGGCTCTCAATTAAATACGCTTTCTCATCCCGAATTACAATGCCGCA
>CAMKSY010000397.1 GCA_946415545.1 uncultured Pelosinus sp.
GCCCAGAAGCGCATGCGATCATTATCCCCTTGATCAAGCGAGACCCAGGCGACGGGATTTTCCAGCGTCATCACCCACTCGCCGAGCAATGTCGTTTTGCCATACCCGGCTGGAGCTGTGATCAAAGTAAGCGTGCGATCTAACCCTTCATGCAAACGCCGGGTGAGACGAGAACGCGCAACAAGCGCGCTTCGCGATCGAGGAATATGAAGTTTCGTGGCTATGATCATGGTTTGCCCCCTTCCCTTTGACTATAATCATTAGGAATGAACATTTTCCTTACTATATTACCAGAAAACTTCCCGACGACCCTAACCGGCCTTCGACATAAATAAACCCGGAAACTGAACCTGTACCGGTCCAATTTCCGGGTTTCACGATGGTCTAGGGACAGACAGGCTGCCGGCTGCCGCATCTCAGTCATTCTTTCCGAACCAACAATACGACCGACTCCACATGGCTCGAGTTGATGGCATTGATGTCATATTACTTTGCCCGTCTGTGGAAACATATCAGCAGCATTTTTGGAACTATCGGTAGACGGGAACATATCCAGCGGTTTTTGACCATTTTAAGAAATTTCGGTATGAGAGAACCTATCAATGGAATTCTCAACACCAGCCTTTTAGAGATTAAGGGAAGACTCTATAGACTTCTTCATATTATTAACGAGTTCAGTCACCTCAGAATCCATTCCTTTCCACTTATCAATATACCCTCCTAGATAAGCCTTTCTTGCTTTGTCAAGTAAAATGGCATGCTCATAAGGTAATTGAGGTATTGCCCATTCAGCTGCCAGATCTTTTGATCTGATTTCACCAGTAGATGCTGTCACCCACATTCTGGCTAAAGTTAAAATCACATTGCGTTCGTCACCTTTAATGCTAGTTATCAACCCGGGCAACGATTCTTTAATTGCTTTTCGAATATCTGTCATCGGCACAGGCTCAATTACTTCTGTTGCCTTTGGTCCCAAAAGGTTAATACTATTTTTTCTTAGTTGTGCTAAAAGTATTGCTAAATCCGGATCATAAGTCGGCTCAGGAATATCTCCCTTTTCAAACTGCTCTCTTAGCCACTCGCCGTACATAAATTCATATCTGGGAGGAAAATGCCAAGGAATAATATCTTTTTGATTAATGACTGTAACTTCAAGAGGTCTCATATCTTTTGTGTTTCCTATTTTCCCAGATATAAGCATTAGTCTGTCTGTAAGATCTCTTCGAGTTCTTTCAGATAAACTACGATTTATTACAACCAAAATATCTACATCGCTATTAATGCGTAATCCTCCCATAACAGCAGAACCGTACAAATATATACCCACTAATATACTATCGAGTAGCTCCTCTATAATTTTCGATGCTTGAATTGCTTCTTTCGGTATTTCTTTGTTATTCATATTCTCGACTGCGAGCTCCTTTCGCGCAAACTTTCTGGGCATCCCGACACATATCTCGAGACCTTTATGGATGTAATTGGGGATGATTCCTTGGACTTATCCCGTACATTTAAATTAAAACTGGTTTATTTTAGAAGATTTTACTGCTTTCAAAAAATCCTCAGGTGCTTCTGCAAATTGCAGCTTTTCAAAATCTTTT
The DNA here is from genome assembly GCA_946415545.1 of uncultured Pelosinus sp. Classification (GTDB taxonomy): domain Bacteria; phylum Bacillota; class Negativicutes; order DSM-13327; family DSM-13327; genus Pelosinus. The sequence goes on from CAMKSY010000397.1 coordinate 1,602, forward strand.
TGCGGCATATGTTCTTTTAGAATGGTTAAACATTCCTCCAAATCATTTTTTCTATATCCGATTATTGGGTCTGTTAAAAAAGCAAATCCAAAATCAGAATACAATTTTATTGCACGAAAGCTGGATGGTTGTGTATGAAGAAATACCGGATAGTCATTCTCTTTAATACTTCTCATAACAATGGAAAGTAAAGCTCTACCAATGCCTGATCCTTCATAGTTTTTCCGGACTTTAAACCAATGTATTGTAGAAATTTTTTCATATGCCTTCCACGCAAAGCACGTCCCTATAGGAGTATCATTTTTATCACAAACAAATAAACACTTCTGAAAAAATAAATCTTCTTTACTTCCGTATACATCATTAAAGTATTCCGTCATAAACCCATTATATTCTTTGGCAGATTTCACATCGTCAAACGGCATCTCTTTCCATATATCCAGTTCATCTCTTCTACATGTTCTAACATGATACTCATCTGACAACTCAGAAATGGCATTGGAATTTAATGCTTTGCACATCATAAAAAGATTTTTTTCAGGAATCCCATTTTCTAAATTCAAACTAGCTCGTTCCATGATTTTCTGTATTATGGACGTTTTGGCGTCCGCATAGTGTTGAACATGCCTCCATTTTTTCTTTGCCAAGTTTCGCTTAACTTGTGCATATTTGTCTCGATCAGCATCATTAGTCCGCAACCAATCTCGAAAACGTAACATTCTATCAATCTCTGATGTGCCCGAACTGAACACATGCAGATTGATGTCGGTATCGGGTCCTTTGAACAGGCGGTGTTCGAACCACTCGGGTTCCCGAATCCGCAATATATAGCCAGCTGATTCCAATGCCGGAACATAGGATAGCTCGTCGGCAGAGTCCTTCACAACCAGCAGCATATCAATTATTGGTTTGGCACAAAGCCCCGGTACCGAGGTCGAGCCTACATGTTCAATCTGCAAGGCTTTGTTGCCGAGTACTGAACGAATCCGGTTCGCTTCCTGTTCAAACAAATCAGACCAACTCGGATCGTATTCGACAAGAGTAATCGGTGCATTGTGCGGCTTAAGTTCAGCAACCATGTTTTTTTGCAGCTCTTCATCACTCCTTGGTGTGGAGTTATTTTCAGATAGCATCATATCGCACTCCTTTGCTG
>CAMKSY010000398.1 GCA_946415545.1 uncultured Pelosinus sp.
CTTTTTATTATTTATTATTTTTTGTTTTAAAGAATCTAGTATTGATTGTTTTCTTAGTTTTTGCTATGATAACTGTAATTGTAAATATACTGCTTTTAGGCTATTTACTTGACCGTAAGCATCTACCAAAAGATATTTTATATACTTTGCTTATAGAGTAAGAATATGATAAGCGATCAACAAGGAGAAACTATGTTTTTAATTGAAAGAAGAAAAAAAATCCTCGAATTTCTTAGTAATCACGGAAAAGCTACAGTGAAAGAATTATCATCATTTTCAGGTGTTACAGAGGTCACTTTGCGCAATGACCTGAAAACGATGGAAGAAGAAGGCCTTATTAAGAGATTTCACGGTGGTGCTATAATCTCCGAGCAAGTTGATCCCGAAAACTTTTTTTCTGTACGTGAACAAAAGAATCAGAATCAGAAATCCTCCATTGCCAAAAAAGCAGAAGAATTGGTTACTAATGGTCAGTGCATTCTTTTAGACGGCAGCTCAACCATACGTGAATTTGCTAAACTATTAAAAACCATGCCAGTACGTTTAACAGTAATTACAAATGGCATCTATACTGCTCTCGAATTGAGAGATAACCCTTTAATAACAGTCATCTTGCTTGGTGGAGTCATCCGGGTTGGCTCAACGGCTCTCGAAGGAACATTAGGAACTACTATCTTAAATCAGCTTAAAATTGATATCATGTTTACTTCTGCCAGCGGCTTTACGATAAAAGATGGGCTGATGGATTTCAATGTATATGAGGTAGATTTGAAAAAACGAATGGTTGAGTCCTCAGCCAAATTGGTTACTCTCATGGATTCCAGTAAATTTGACACTTCTTCACTGGCTTCTTTTGCTGCTACAGATCAAATGGATACCCTTATCACCGACGACAGTGCACCAGCAGAAATAATTGCACAATTACGAAATATGAATATCAATGTTCTAATCGGCTAGTTGCCTAAATATAATAAAACCACTATTTGTTCTCAAGACAAATAGTGGTTTTTTTGTATTACAATCATTTTTTCTCTACGCAAATCCCTTTTTATTATCAGTTTCAACCATCTCAAACCTTCTTACATACTGTACATCCTCAGCACGGCCAACACATTCGAGTATTTCAAAATAATGTTCTAAGCAATGTATAATGGCCTCTTCTCCTACAATTCCTAAATCCGCATAATTCAGCTTATCTTGCGGTTTTTGAACCGCACTGGCTGCTTTATTCATGAGATCTGTACAAATATTCACCTTACTAATGCCAGACTTGATTGCCTTATGTAGTAAATCATCCCCTGTCCCAGACCCGCCGTGCAAAACTAATGGAACGTCAACCATCTTAGCAATTTCGATAAGTCTATCAAAATCTAACCTAGGAACGCCATTGTATTCACCATGAGCAGTACCAACCGCCACAGCCAAAGAATCAATACCCGTTTGATCAACAAACTCCTTGGCTTGCTTAGGGTTGGTAAAAAAATCAGCATTCCTGCTATTATATTCAGCACCAACTCCAACATGCCCCAGCTCTGCTTCTACTGTAACATTGCAAGCATGGCCAAGTTTTACAATTTCCGAAGTCACTTTAACGTTTTCATCATAAGGTAAGCCCGATGCATCAATCATTACAGAAGTAAATCCTGTCCTAATTGCTTTAACAATTGTTTCATAAGACATGCCATGATCTAAATGCAGAGCTAGCGGAGTTTGCATTTTACTTGCATACACAGCTACTAATTGGGCTATTTCTTCGGGGCTGATATATTTAAAATGTATTTCTGCTAAACCAACTATAACAGGGCAGCTGCAATTTTGACTAGCGCGAATAATCGCTCTTAGGCTTTGCAAATCCCATGCATTCGCCTGAGCGATACCATACTGATATTTTCTTGCCGTCGCAAGCATCTGACTAGTATTCACCAACATATACACCGCTCCTTATCTACAGAAATAGAATATATAGCATAATTCAAAAAGAATGAACTGCTCAGGTCGTAAAGATAAAATTTTATTTAGAAGGAGATATCGGTATTTTACATTTTTACTACAATCTTTAATCCTTCACCTTTCTTCACCATACCGAATCCCTCAACCAGCTGTTCCATCGGCAAGACATTCGTAATGATTTTCTTCCCATCCACAATGTTTTTAGCCAATAACTGATAGGCTGTCATATGCTGAGGTATAGTTGAAGCATAGGCCCCATAAACAGATATTTCTCTATAATGGACAAGATTCATATCTAATGGATTTATAGCATAATCCTTAGGTAAACCTGCAAATAAGCTAAGTCTTCCGCCTTTTTTAAGAAGCTGCAGCCCTTGTGACTGAGCAATAGGTACTGAGCAAGCAGTAATTGCCACATCAATTCCTTTATCATTAGTAAGAGACATTACTTCTTGTATAAGATCAATCTCTTTTGAATTAATAAGATAATCAGCACCACACTTCCCCGCAAGTTCCAGTCGATCCTGTGCTACATCAGCAAGTATAATTTTTGCTGCTCCTTTTGCTTTAGCCAAGGCTACATGCATAGCACCAATTGCTCCTGCCCCAATGATCAATACTTCATCACCAATGCCAATCTGCAAATGTTCTTGGCCATTAATAACACAAGATAAAGGTTCTGTAAGAGTAGCATCCACCAGATCTGCAGTATCATCCAGCTTGATCACATTGCCTCGATTTACAGCCAAAGCAGGTATTTTTATATATTCAGCAAAGCCGCCATCCAG
>CAMKSY010000399.1 GCA_946415545.1 uncultured Pelosinus sp.
CAAATATAGATTGCAGCGCATCTCCAAATAAGTGGGAAATCCCTCCTAAAAAAACATAAGGCGCAGCCCCTTTTATACACAAAAAAGGAATTGATAAGACAGCACATCCTAATAATGTATGGCAAAACCCCCTATGACTCATAAAACTAACAAAAATATTTAATCGGCCAAGTATCGATCTATGATGATCAATGTCAGGCAGTATACTGCCAATCACTATAAATAAAATATCCATTGGCTGCATAGCAAATTCTAGACTAAAAAAGAGTCCTATAATAATATGTATTGCCCAATTGAAAATAATCACCTATTTCGTTGTATACTAGGACTTATGCTGTATCGTTTCATGCAATTCTTCAAAAAACATTACGAACATTCGTTTGTATTTTTATAGTAAAGCAAACATTCGTTCTTGTAAAGAGAAATTCTAAACTTTTTCAATAAACCGTAAAGAATAGAGCGCCTGACCACGTTGTGGCAGGCGCTTATGATTTATTCTTTACTTTCTTCGAATAACCCTGTGACGAAGAATGTGCCTCGAGCTTTTGCCAGCAGCTGATTTTGACTATCTATAATTTCACTTTCTGCTACCATCGTATTTTTCCCATTATGAATGACTTTTCCTATAGCTTTTATAGCGGCTTGAGCTGCTGCGCCTTTAATAAAATTTATATTCATTTCAAGGGTCACTACTTTTTTCCCGGTAGTCGCACATGCAATTCCCATAGCTGAATCAGCTAAAGAAGCTATGGCACCACCATGAGCGATTTTATAAAGGTTTGTATGTTTACCGGCAAGCACAGGCATACTAAGTTCTACCTTACCTTCTCCTACATGTGTAAGAGAAATATCCAATAAGTTGATATATGGGTTTTCATCATATATCGTAACGAGGTTTTCCTTTAACCACTCTGTAGTCTTTTTCATATTGTTTGCTCCCAACATTTCTCAAAATTCTATTGCTTCTTAGCAGATCTAATTTCATAGTATAGTATGATTGGCTAACATGAATCATATTAGCTATTATAAAAATTCTCTATAAACCTGTAACTTCCTTCTTGACTGCCAACTACCCCTTCTCCGTTCTTTAACTTACAAGCTAAAATGTACATATGCAAATTAAAAGCCCTCGCAGATTGTGCGAGAGCTTTTATGTTACGATACTTTTTGAATCAGAACTCTGTTTACACGCATAACATCAGCTTCCGTAATAATAAAGTCATACCCCTCATAAGAAATTTTCCGATTTACCTCAAGAGGCAGTTCGGTTCTTGCACAAATCCAGCCACCAAGAGTATCTACATCTTCTGTCGGAAGCTGCAAGTCAAAAAAGTCATTAAATTCCTCTAAGAGAATACGTCCATCTACTATATGGGCATCCTTCTCATGAGTTTCAATTAGAGGACGTTCATCATCAAACTCATCATGCATTTCCCCTACGATTTCTTCGAGAATATCTTTTACGGTCACGAGTCCAGCAGTTCCACCATATTCATCTATAGCAATTGCTATTTGCGCCTTATTTTTCTGCAGAAGTTTTAGAACAGAACTGATCTGCATAGATTCAGGTACAGCGAGCACATTTCTCGTAATACTTCCTAGATCAGGCTTAGCAGTTAATGCCAGTGGTGATAAAAGATCCTTGATATGAACAAAGCCGATAATATTATCTTTATTTGAATCACATACAGGATATCGTGTTTTCCCTTCCTGTATAGCAACTTCCAGGTTATCCTCATAAGACTTTCTGATATCCAGGCATATCATATCTGTACGCGGAATCATGACCTCACGAGCATGACGTTCTGCAAAGTCGAAAATATTGTCCATAAGGGTTAATTCTGTCTGATTTATAAAACCTTGCCTGTGACTCTCTTCCATAAGGATACGTATTTCTCCTTCTGTATGGGCAGATTCACTATCTGTTTTAGGCTCAACACCTAATAATTTTAAAAACTGATTAGCCGTTCCATTCATAAACCAAATAAAAGGATACATGATCTTATAAAAGACAATTAAAGGGGGGGCTGCCCACATCGTAACTTGCTCTGCCTTTTGAATTGCCATTGATTTCGGTGCCAATTCTCCTAAAATAATATGCAGAGAAGTAATCACAGAAAAAGCAATCATAAAGGAAATGGTTGCGATGATTTCTTGCGATAAACCAAATGTCAAAAGCAGTGGGGCAATTATGCCGGCAACTACTGGTTCACCTACCCAACCTAATCCAAGAGAAGCTAAAGTAATCCCTAACTGACATGCTGACAAATAAGCATCCAAATTTTTGGTTAATCGCTGTGCAAATTTTGCTCTGACATTTCCTTCTGAGATCAACGTTTCTATCCTAGTACTTCGAACCTTAACCATGGCAAATTCTGCTGCAACAAAGAATCCATTTAGCATAACCAAGCTTAAAACTAAAATTGTATTAAACAGTATAGACGCAGGGTCCAATAAATATCCCTATTATCCCTCATCCATTGGGGAAATAGGACACCTCCTCTATTATATATGTTGTAATATTATACCACATTTTTTAAATTATTTAAAATAGTTCTAACCGCTATTCGATTAACACTACACTCCGTTAGAGCAATACATCATTATTTTCTTAAGAATCCTCCATATATCTTCTTATATTGCGTATTTTTTCTCTAAAATGCAAAAAACTTCGCATAAATGCGAAGTTCTAGTTCACGTGGTGCCGAGGACCGGAATCGAACCGGTACGGAGA
>CAMKSY010000400.1 GCA_946415545.1 uncultured Pelosinus sp.
TTATTGAAACCGCCTAATGGTATAATGCGCCAAGAATATAACGTCTCACCATGTTTATAACTAATTACCTTAGGACCAAAGCCAATCGCAAACTCGTCTACTCGCATACCAGTCAATTTTGCGGTAACGAAATGTCCTAATTCATGAACAAATACCAACAGTCCAAATACAAAAATGGTAGCAACGGTTGTCATCAACAATAGAATCACTCCTATTTTCTTATTATAAGCCCCTATTTAATAGCTTTGAGAATTTCTTGAGCCTTTACCCGCGACCACAAATCAGCATTACAAATGTCATCTAGATTAGGCATCATAGTAACCTGATGATTTTCCATAACACTTTTTATCACTAGGAAAATGTCAAGATAACGAATTTTTCCTTGCAGAAAAGCATAAACGGCTTCCTCATTTGCTGCATTGAATACACATGGCAATGTTCCTCCTGTTTTCCCTGCTGCAAAAGCAAGTGTCAATACAGGAAATTTCTCCATATCAGGTGCGGAAAACGTTAAGGCAGATAGTGTTGTAAAGTCAAGTTTAGGATACGCTGTAGCAACCCTTTCAGGATAAGTAAGAGCATATTGAATTGGCACTCTCATATCCGGTTTTCCTAATTGCGCCATAACAGATCCATCTACAAATTCAACCATAGAATGAACAATACTTTGAGGATGTACCACAACCTCAATTTGAGAATATGAAACATCAAATAACCAACGGGCTTCAATTACTTCCAATCCTTTATTGGCTAACGTAGAAGAATCCACCGTAATTTTTTTCCCCATTGACCAATTCGGATGACGTAAGCAATCCTCTATAGTAACATGCTCTAATTCTTCTCTTTTAAAACTATGAAAAGGACCGCCCGAAGCTGTAAGAAGAATGCGATTGATTTTTTTTCTACTTTCCCCCTGTAGACATTGAAATATTGCACTATGTTCACTGTCTACAGGAAGAATCTTTACATGATTGTCTTGTGCAAGCTGAGTTACCAACTCACCGGCAGCTACCAATGTCTCTTTATTCGCTAACGCGATATGTTTGCCAGCCTTTATTGCTGCCAGAGTAGGTTTTAAGCCAGCAAACCCAACTAAAGATGTTAATACGGTATTCACATCTTCGTGCATAGCTGCTTCTAATAGTCCTTCTTCACCAGTTAAAATAATTGTTGATCCCGAATACCTTCTGGCAAGCCTGTCTGCTGCATTCTTATCTACCAATACAGCTATTTTGGGATTAAAATATTCAATTTGCTTCTCTAATAAAATATCATTATGATAAGCAGCTAATGCAGTCACACAAAATTGATCTTGATTAGCTGCAATAACTTCTAAAGATTGTGTTCCAATAGAACCAGTGCTGCCTAAAATCGCTATAGATTGCATTGTAAAAGTCTCCCTTAACCTACTTAATTATATACTAGAATAAGAACTAAATTAGCGTAATAGAAACATATGTATATAGTAATAGACAATAGGCACTGTAAATAATATGCTATCAAACCGATCTAAGATTCCGCCATGCCCAGGTAGTAATTTTCCAGAATCTTTTACTTCTGCAAAACGCTTTATCGCAGATTCTGCTAAATCTCCAATAGGCGCAATAACACCAACTACTATACCCATGATTATACTATGATTTACTGGTAACTTAAATAACAATCCTAGTAGGGTAATTGCTAAAATACTGCCCGCGAGTCCCCCAATAAAACCTTCTACTGTTTTTGCTGGACTGATTGCTGGGCATAGCTTATGCCGTCCAAAGCGTGACCCTACAAAATAAGCAAACGTATCATTCGCCCATGTTCCAATGAAGGCAAGCCATAAATAACTCGCTCCCATAGACAATGTCCCCATAGAAGTCGTTATGTATAAAGAATTATCCGTATATCTTAAAAGCAATAGATGGGAAAAACCTACTCCAATATAAATAATGCCAAGTATAGAAAACGCTACATCCGCAACAGTAGACTTATTTCCTGACACTACCATATTGACTAGACATAATAGAGCAGCAAAAACCAATGTCATAGTCATTTCCTGAGAATTGCCCAACCAGGCACATCCAAGTATCAAAGCATTCATTATAATTCCCAAATTATAAAATACTTTTACATTCTTATTACTCAGCATTGTATAAAATTCATGCCATGCCAATAATGTAAGAATCAAAATAGCAGCAGCAAATAGCCACTCACCATAATGAATTACATAAATAGTAATAGGTATACCTATTACTGCCGTTAAAACCCGTCTTCCCAGCATTCAAGCACCTACCTGTAGCCTTATTTTTTTAATCCCCCAAATCTTCGTTCTCGTTTCTGATAATCCACAATAGCCTGCAGAAAATGATCAGGCTTAAAGTCAGGCCAATAAATATCAGTAAACCAAAATTCCGCATACGCTGATTGCCATAATAAAAAATTACTAATTCGAAAATCACCACTAGGTCGAATGATCAAGTCAGGGTCAGGTAAACTGGCTGTATATAAATTTTCCATTATACTATTCTCATTAATATCACGAGGTAGTATTTCGCCTCTAGCAACCTTTTCACCAATTATCTGAACAGAACGTACAATCTCTGCTCGCCCGCCATAATTGACTGCTAAATTTAATACTAACCCTGTATTATTCCGAGTATGCGTCTGTGCCTTTTCAACTTTTTGCTGTAATGCGGCAGCTAATTCTTCTATTTTACCAA
>CAMKSY010000401.1 GCA_946415545.1 uncultured Pelosinus sp.
GAGGACTCGAACCACCGGCACACGGTTTAGGAAACCGTTGCTCTATCCGCCTGAGCTACGGGCGCAAAATATAGTTAGCAACAATAAAAAAATGGTGACCCCGGCAGGATTCGAACCTGCGACCTCTTGATTCGTAGTCAAGCGCTCTATCCAGCTGGGCTACGGAGTCATTCTTTAATGGGACCCTTGTCCCGTCGACAAAAAATATCTTACCATAGTTATATAGCTAAAGTCAAGTTTTTTTATTTTTCATTTTCTAATTGTTGATAAAAGGATGTGGATAACTTTATCCACATCCTTTTATCAACATGTTTATTCCTTGTGAAGCTATAAAATCCCCTTACTCTGAGGCAAAAGTTAGAGTATGTCCCCATAGTTATCCACATTCGTTATCCTTTTGTGCATAACTATGGGGATAACTATAAGAATAGAAAAGAAATGAAGATAAAACACGGCTTATACGAAAGTATAGGCCGTGTTTTTTAAAAATCTGCACCACCAGCTCGCTCTTGTGCTTCTTGATATAATTTTTGCTGACTATTAACGATCTTACCTCGGCGATATACCCGTCGATAGGTGCCATCACTTTTCATCATATACGCTTTACGATTATCTTTTAACATAATATGCAAAATATTTTTTATTCGTTCTAGAATTTCCAGATTATCAATGGGAAATAATAATTCGATCCTCTCACTTAGGTTCCGATTCATCCAGTCCGCACTGGATAAAAAGACTTTTTCCCTTCCACCATTTTTAAAATATAAAATACGATGATGCTCCAAAAAACGTCCTACAATGCTTCGCACTCTAATATTCTCACTTACATGCTCAATTCCAGGTTTTAGAGCGCAGATTCCTCGAATAATAAGGTCAATTTTAACTCCTTTGCTAGAAGCCTCATACAATTTAAGAATAATATCCTTATCAAGCAGAGAATTCATTTTAGCAATGATATGACCGGTTTTTCCCTCTTGAGCCAAAGCAATTTCCCGCTCAATCAGCTCTTTTATTTTTTCCCGCAGGCCAACGGGAGCAACCACTAGTTTTTTCCAAGAAGGAGGTTCTGAATACCCCAGCAGCATATTAAAAAAATTTGAAGCATCCGCACCTATTTTTTCATTGGCAGTGAATAGACTCATATCAGAATATATGCGGGCCGTAATGTCATTATAGTTTCCCGTCCCCATATGCACATACCGTTTAATACGAGCTTCCTCCTGCCGAATGATTAATGCCATTTTACCGTGGACCTTAAGACCTAACAAACCATAAATCACATGGCAGCCAGATTCTTCTAATTTTCTGGCCCATAAAATATTGTTTTCCTCATCAAAACGAGCTCGAACTTCTACTACAACCGTAACTTGTTTTCCATTTTCAGCAGCTTGAGCCAGCGCGCGAACAATGGAAGAGTTACCGCTTACTCTATATAAAGTCTGCTTAATCGCTAACACTTTAGGATCAACTGCTGCCTGACGAATAAAGTTCACCACAGGCATAAAAGATTCATAAGGATGATGCAGTAAGATATCCCTTTCGCGAATCACATCAAATAGATCCTCTGCATCATTTAATCCGCTGGGAATCTGTGGAATAATAGGTTCATAACGCAGGTCATCAAATCCTTGAAGCTCCATCATCTTCATAAAACAAGATATATCAATGGGACCTGTGACTTCATACAAATCCTGTTCTTCCATCTTAAACATATCCAGCAAGAACTCTTTTAAAAAAGATCTGTTTGTTTTGGTCATTTCCAAACGTACTGCTTCGCCCCGTTTACGCTGACGCAGAGACTTTTCTACCTCGGCCAGCAGGTCTTCAGCACCTTCACCATCAATTAGCAAGTCCGAATTACGCGTAATGCTAAAAGCTGCAATCTCCTTAATCGTATATCCGCAGAATAATTCAGTACAATGTTTTTTTATAATGTCTTCTAATAATACAAATTGTTTGCCAACACTTTGGTCAGGAACTTCAATCATTCGTGGCAGTGCATTCGGAACGGGAAGAATTGCTGTCTGCAACTCCTCTTTTCCCTTCGTTAGAAGCACTGCTAGATTTAAGCTGCGATTAGATAATAGAGGGAATGGATGACTGGCGTTCACTGCTAATGGAGTAAGCAATGGGTAAATCGTATTATAAAAATGCTCTTCTACCCACTGTTTCCCGCTAACTGATAAACTCTCGACATCACTTACATAAATATCATGGTTTTGCATGGCACCAAGAATCTTCTTTAGATACCAATACTGCAGCCGTACCATCTCCCGCACAGCGTTATCGATTAACTGAAGCTGCTGAACTGCATTAAATCCTGCAGAATCTCTCTTATCAATACCACTTTCCACTTGCTGTTTCAGTCCAGCAACACGAATCATAAAAAATTCATCCAGATTAGAACTGGCAATCGCCACAAATTTCAATCGTTCCAGCAAAGGTTTTTCTGGGTCATTCGCTTCTTCTAATACTCGATGATTAAACTTCAGCCAGCTTAATTCCCTGTTTAGGAAATTCTCTTTTTTATCGAACATGGCTTCAACCTGCCTATCTCAAAATTTGAAACTCGGCTACTCATTGTAGTAGTTTTCTTTCGACATAATTCCTTATCTTACCTGCTGTTTCCTCTGGTATAAGGTCTGAATTTGAATAAATTTACAAGAACTTAACAATTCATGGTATTGAGC
>CAMKSY010000402.1 GCA_946415545.1 uncultured Pelosinus sp.
TGGGCTGCGATATGCCGCCATTATTACTGCGGGTTCTTTCTTTTCCTGGTTCGTTTGTATTCCTGTCATCTATTACCTGGCAGGCGATCATCATATGATCGTGAAAGGGAAAGAGATTTTATTGACGAATGCCCCCATCGGAGTGGTATTTCGTGAATATGTACGTCACATTGGCATTGGTATGCTAGCTATGGCGGGAGTTATCGGTCTGTTATCCATGTCTAATGTTGTGATTAGCGTTGCAAAAAACGTAATGACAGGCTTGCTTAAAAGAAGCAGCGATACTCAGCAAAGCTTGGAGCGCACACAAAAAGATATTCCTATGCCTCTCATTGTGAGCGGCATGGTTGCCATTATCGTGCTGTTTGCAATGTTTTTCCATACTTTTTTTTCTCAAAGTATCTTGCAAACGATGCTGGCCATGATGATTGTTGTAGGATTTTCCTTCCTTTTTTCAGTGGTAGGGATTAGTTCAATTGCATTTACGGGCAACGAACCTGTTTCTGGTATGACGATTTTTATGATTATTGTTTCCGCACTCATTCTGGGGAGTACCGGAATGCATGGCGATATGGGAATTACCGCTATCTTGATGATGTCGGCTTTTTTATGCACTACTTTGGGGGTAGCTGGTAACTTTATGTCAGAATTGAAAGTGGCTCATTTGCTGGGGGCGACTCCCCGTAAAATGCAACAATGGCAATTGGTTTCTTCTACGCTGGCAGCTACTTTGGCTATTGGGGTTCTCATATTGCTCAACCAGGCATATGGTTTTGTGGGGCAGGGAGCTTTGCCAGCTCCGCAAGCCAATGCTATGGCGGTTATTGTTAAGCCCTTAATGGAAGGTGGCTCCGCGCAATGGCCTCTGTATATGACCGGTGCTTTCTTTGCGATTATTCTCTGGATGGTCAAAGTTCCTCCTCTGGCTTTTGCACTTGGTGCTTATTTACCTATGGAAATTAACTTACCGCTTTTAGTTGGAGGTCTTATTTCTCACTTCGTTTCTAACAGCAGCAAAGATGAGCATTTAAATGCTTTACGTCTTAGCAAAGGGGAGATCATCGCCTCGGGATTAATTGCAGGAGGGGCAATCGGCAGCTTGATCAGTGCCGTATTGCGAATCATGGGATTCAATTATTTCCTAGAAGAATGGGTGGAAACACCTGCCGCTACGTATCTTGGCGTTTTTGTCTACCTGCTGCTTTGCACTTTGCTTTATAAAATAGCTATGAATGCCAAAGTGACTACAGATAAAAGTGCTTTAACCAAGACAATCAGCAACTAATTCAGTACCAATTGAATGCTCCTTCCGTGCAGGACCGCATTATTTAAGTTTAGGCAGCTATAGCAGCTATACCAGCTGAGATTTAACTTTGACATCTCCTAAATAAACTAGGGATCACTCACATTAACTGTAAAATTACATACAAGGGGGAGAATATCATAAAAAATATTGTAATTATCGGTACGGGGGGAACTATTGCAGGAACAGCTTCTTCTGCAACAGAGACACTGCATTATACATCAGCAATCCTATCGGTAGATAATCTGATTCAAGAAATTCCAGAAATTCATAAGATTGCTTCTATTAGTGGAGAGCAGCTGACGCAAATTGACAGCTGTGATATGACCTGTGATATATGGCTGCAGCTGGCAGTACGTGTGAATGAACTGTTAGCGTCTGATGAAGTGGATGGAATCGTTATCACTCACGGCACTGATACGTTGGAGGAAACCGCATATTTTTTGAATTTGGTAACCCAAAGCGAAAAGCCAGTAGTATTGGTTGGGGCTATGCGGCCTGTTACTGCCATGAGTGCTGATGGTCCAATGAATCTTTATAATGCAGTTACTCTGGCAGCTAATGATAAATCCATTGGCAAAGGCGTGTTGGTTGCTCTAAATGATACGATGAATTGCAGTCGGGAAGTTACCAAAACAAATACGATGCTGCAAGACAGCTTTCAAGCTCCCGATTTGGGATACCTAGGGTATATACAGGGCGGAATTCCTTATTTTTATCGACTTCCAGCACGAAGGCATACGATATGCTCGGAATTTGATTGTAGAGGAATCACTGCTCTGCCTAAAGTCGAAATTATTTACGGCTATGTTGATAGCAGTCCGATCATAGTAGAAGCCGCAGTAAAAGCTGGGGCGAAAGGAATTGTATATGCCGGATTAGGTAATGGAAATATGTCCCATGATATAAAAGAAGGACTCATCAATATTGAAAAACAAGGTGTTGTTGTTGTTAGAAGTACCCGTGTAAGCAGCGGTATTGTGACCCGCAATGGAGCGGTTCATGATGATAAATATCATTTTGTGGTGTCTGATACCTTAAGTCCGCAAAAAGCAAGGATATTACTGATGTTGGCTTTACTTACTACGAATGATCCCGTGGAAATACAAAGAATGTTCTGGGAGTATTAAGAAATATAAGTCTTAGGAAAACGTTGAACCGCAGAGAACACAAAGAATGGAGAGAGAGCTTTTTTATCTCCATCTTTTCTCTGTGTTCTCTGCTACTTTGTGGTTCTTTTTTGTTTTATAAGAAACTGGTCGGTGCATAAGATATACCAAAAGTGAATGATTAAAAATCAGTAAAACGAAGGTTTGTGAAAATGGGTAATAAGTGAAAGTAAGTTGAGCATCAAACTTTCTTATAAATGCAGGGAATTTAACAT
>CAMKSY010000403.1 GCA_946415545.1 uncultured Pelosinus sp.
GTATAAGGTTTCCATAATTTATTACACAATTACATAAAAAAGAGTGGATTAGGTAACTTTAAGTATGTTATTATAGTTGAAATAACTTGTTCTATTGATATGAAAGGAGAAATTTATGTTTGAAAATAAGTTTATGCAAGAAGGTTTAACTTTTGATGACGTTTTGTTAGTACCTGCAAAATCAGATGTTTTACCTAAAGATGTTGATGTTAGTACCTATTTAACTAAAAATATTAAGCTGAATCTTCCTATCATCAGTGCTGGGATGGATACTGTAACAGAAGCGCGGATGGCGATCGCTATCGCTCGTGAAGGTGGAATTGGTGTTATTCATAAGAATATGTCCATTGAGCAACAAGCAGGTGAGATTGATAAAGTAAAACGATCTGAACATGGAATCATTGTAGATCCTATTTTTTTATCACCTGATAATACATTACAAGATGCTCAAAATTTGATGGAAAAATATCATATATCAGGTGTTCCTGTCACTGAAAATAATAAGCTAGTTGGTATATTAACCAATAGAGATTTACGTTTTGAAACCGATCTGACAAGAAAATTGCATGACTGTATGACTACAGAACATCTTATTACAGCCTCAGTGGGAACCTCGCTAGAAGGTGCAAAAGCATTATTACATAAGCATAGGATTGAAAAATTGCCATTAGTAGATGCAGACGGTAATTTGAAAGGCTTAATTACCATTAAGGATATTGAAAAAGCCCAAAAATATCCTAATTCTGCGAAAGATAAAAGAGGCAGGCTGCTAGTAGGTGCTGCCATCGGTGTAGGGGCAGATATGCTGCAACGTGTTGAAGCCATTGTTGCAGCAAAAGTGGATGTGATAGTAGTAGATACTGCCCATGGACATTCTCAAGGTGTAATTGAAGCTGTTAAAAAAATCAAACAGATGTATCCTGAAGTCGATCTGATTGCAGGTAATGTGGCTACTGCAGAAGCTACTCGAGATCTAATTGAAGCTGGTGTTGATGCTGTAAAAGTGGGGATTGGTCCTGGATCGATTTGCACGACTCGTGTTGTTGCTGGTATTGGTGTGCCGCAAATTACAGCTGTATATAATTGTGCAAAGGTCGCTCGAGAGCATAATATTCCGATTATTGCCGATGGTGGTGTAAAATATTCTGGTGATATCGTTAAAGCGATTGCTGCTGGTGCCAGCGTTGTTATGCTAGGCAACTTGTTTGCTGGTACAGAAGAAAGCCCTGGTGAAACAGTTATTTATCAAGGGCGTAGCTATAAGGTATACCGTGGGATGGGGTCATTGGATGCTATGGCACAAGGCAGTAAAGATCGCTATTTTCAAGAAAATATGGACAAGTTAGTACCAGAAGGAATTGTAGGACGTGTACCGTATAAAGGTACATTGGCTGATACTGCATTCCAATTACTAGGTGGATTAAGAGCTGGTATGGGATATTGTGGAGTTCACAATATTGAAGAATTAATTAATAACACGCGTTTTATTCGTATTACTGCAGCTGGATTGAAGGAAAGTCATCCTCATGATATCAGTATTACTAAAGAATCACCTAATTATAGTTTATAAATAGACCAAAACAAAAACAACACCGTTGTGCTTACCAAGCAGGCGGTGTTGCTGTATTAATAACACGAAATTCGAAACCTTGCTCTTTATAAAAGTTAATAATTGAAGGCAAGGCTCTTACTGTTTCGCCATGTCCTCTACCATCATGCATTAGCAGGATGGCATGGCTCCATAGAAAAGTATTCTTATTTGTTTGGCTTATGATGTTTTCGAGGATTGCATCGGCTTTAGCGTTCGAAGCGTCGCCAGAGCTAATATTCCATCCTACTTCAATATATCCTTCGGTCTTTAATCTCCTCCAATATTCTGTGGTAAAGTGTCCAGCTGTTCCACCTGGAGCGCGAGAAATTCGAGGACGTACAGTAAGAATATTCTTAATTAATTCATCGTTATGTTGTAGCTGCTCTATATAAGTAACAGGCGACTGATAGAGTTCTCGATAAATATGATTATAAGTGTGATTGCCTATAGCGTGTCCTGCAGTATAGATTTGTTTCACAAGCTCAGGATACTTGTTTACTTCCGTTCCTACTAAGAAAAACGTAGCTTTAATGTTATTTTCCTGCAGGATAGCAAGGATTAAAGGAGTATTCTCTGGGTCAGGACCATCGTCAAAAGTTAGATAGATTGTCTTTTTTCCGTAATACGGTTCAATACTAGGTAGATTCGTGGTTAATTGACGTTCTTTACGTTCCTGAACAGTAAATATGTCATATTCCGGTTTATCATTGGTGGGGATAACGTTGTTCATTTCAGTGAAATAGTATACATCGGGCTTGTCCTTTGAAGGCTTTGTTATAGCGGAGATTGATGGTGTTTCTTGGATATTTGGCACTGCAAAAGAAAGTGGAGAAGCAGTAACAAAAATAAGGGCAATTAGAAGAATGATACCTATGATGCTTAATATACCATATTTTTTTAACATAATTGTCTCCTGAGATGTTATTTAACAAAAAAAATAAGCAAATTTGTTATTATTACATGCATATTCGACATTAAAGTATGTATTCCTGCGGGTAAAGTTTATATGCTTTGGAATACTAAAGCTAATAAGGAGCGTGATGAAATGCGGCAAGTATGTTTTATTAGTATCATTGTTATCATC
>CAMKSY010000404.1 GCA_946415545.1 uncultured Pelosinus sp.
GATCTTACCATCTTCCAATTTTCCACTGAAAGGTGAATGCTTCCATTTTGATTCATCCGGAACAGGTACTGTATCAATATGACCATCAAATAAAATACTTTTCCCTGATCTCTTACCTTTAATCAGACCGATGATATTCCCATAATCATCAATCCAAAAAGAATCAAATCCTAACTCCAGAAATGCCTGCTTAATTCGTTCCACTACACGATTTTCTTCTCCAGAGTAACTTTGGTTTTGAATTAGCGCACTACAAAGTTTAATCAATTCTTGTTTTCGCTCTTCGATTAACATAGAATTCACCCCTTTTATTTATAACTAGGATACTCTCCATCCCATACTATACTGCGATATTTATCAGGATCGGTATCACCTTCCGTACTAAATAATAGCACAATTGAATCCTTATTGAGTCCCAATGCTTCTCGTGCTTGTTTTAACTGCTTATCCTGTATTAGTTCACACAGAGCACCCGTTGTAACTGCTCCAGACTCTCCCGAAACCACTTTATAATCGCCGCCCAGTGGATTTGCTAAAACTCTCATCCCTTTTGCTGCTACCCAGTCAGGACAAGACATGAATAATTCACTGTAATCTCGTAGCACATTCCATCCGATCGTATTAGGCTCACCACAGGCCAATCCTGCCATAATCGTTGCCATATCACCACCAACACTTCTAGCTTTACCATCGCCAGCCTTAACTGACTTATATAAACAATCCGCTTGATCAGCTTCTACGACTATAATCTTAGGTCTATCCTCTTTAAAAACAGAAGCAAAATATCCTTGCACAGCAGCCGCTAAGGAACCGACTCCTGCCTGTATAAAAATATGTGTAGGCTTCTGAATTTTCAGCTCATTTAACTGTTCTAAGGCTTCTGCTGCCATTGTGCCATATCCCTGCATAATCCAAGTGGGAATATTTTCATATCCTTCCCAGGCAGTATCTTGAATCATAATCCAGCCTTTTTGTTTCGCTTCTTCTGCAATGATACGAACAGTGTCATCATAATTGTAAGCAGTGATCTTAGCCTCTGCACCTTCTGCCCGGATATTTTCAAACCTTCGAAGAGAAGACCCTTTAGGCATATATACTACTGATTTTTGCCCAAGTTGGCGCGCAGTCCATGCCACACCACGCCCATGATTACCATCCGTAGTTGTTGCAAATGTAACATCACCTAATTGCTCTCTGATTTCCAAAGAAGTTATTTCTTCAAAAGGCAATACACTGATATCCTTTTTTAGTTGATCTGCCATATATCTTGCCATAGCATAAGAGCCGCCCAGAACTTTAAAAGCATTTAAGCCAAAACGAAAAGATTCATCTTTTACGTAAACCCCAGCAATACCCAATATTTCGGCAAAATGATTCAGGCTACGCAGCGGTGTCCTTTCATAACCAGGAAAACTCATGTGAAATTTCTTAGCTTTATTAATCTCCTGTTTACTTAAGAACTCAACAGATGCCTTTTCTTTACTACAATCAACCATAGGATTTTCAATCCACTTTATTTTTTCCTGCACGTTATCATCCTTCCATACTGATATTTTTACTGCACCTATTACTATTGCAAATTTGATGCCAACATTTTAAAAAATATACTAAGTCAGCAAATACTAATACTTTGTATAAATCTATACAGAAAATCGTTTAAGATTCTATTATCAAAATGATAATTTTTATCATTTTGATAATAGAATCTTAAAACGCAAGGAATACTATAAAGACTGCTTTGCACAACTCTGATCCTATTCTTTTCTAAGGAATAGTGATTATCATTTTGATAAATTACCATTTCACTTAGAACAATAATAGCCGATGGTTAGAAAGAAACATCTCTTCGTAACCGTCGGCTATTATTATTATTCTATTTCTTACTGCAAAGGAGAGTAAAAATCCCGCTCCATTCCGCTCTATTTTGTGATACTATAGTACTAGTACCTTGACTGCATTACATTTTAGTTTATCTTGAGGATCGTTTTCCGCCCGATATGCCCGGCTCCTTCGACTTGCAGGACGAAAAAAGTCTCCCCAACCTAATCTCAAATTTAACCCGGTTAGGTATTAGAATATGTTTGTTGCTAAGGTGGTAAAAAAATGGATATTAAAAATGCCTATTGGTTTCTATTTCATGATGATGAGCTATTAGTAAAAGAAGTGGAAGGAATTAATATCATTCTTTCAAGTTCTGATATAGAGTTATTTAAGCTTAACCCTATCAACGCCCAGTGTATTGGTACACTTCATGAACAAGAATGCTTTATTGCTCATTTAGATGATGATACAATACCGGAAGAATTCTTTTGGAAGAAAGTACGTCCTTTATATGGGAATATGGACGACGAATACTTTGGCTTTGCTTGCCGTGCCCTTCATATCATAAACTGGATGAAAACCAGTAAATTTTGTGGTTGCTGCGGAACTCCCATGAAAGTATCTCAGCAAGAACTTGCCATGCAATGTTCAAGCTGCGGTCATATTGTCTACCCCCGCATATCTCCAGCTATTATTGTAGCAGTTACAAGAAACGATCAAATTCTTCTAGCACGTTCCAATCGATTCCCACCTAACCGCTACAGCGTTATTGCAGGTTTTGTGGAACCTGGTGAATCACTAGAAGATTGTGTTCAACGAGAG
>CAMKSY010000405.1 GCA_946415545.1 uncultured Pelosinus sp.
AATGGATGCTTTATTATTTGCCACGGTAGCTCTAAAGCAAAAGCTATTAAAAATGCAATTAGGGTTGCGACTGAATTTACACAAAATAATGTTATCGAACATATAAGTGAAAATATTGCACGGGAAGGAGTTGTTACGAATGCAGAAGATGAATAAGGGGGTAGGAATAATTGGTGTTGGCAGTTATGCCCCTGAGAAAATAGTTACAAATAAAGATTTGGAAAAAATAGTCGAGACTTCTGATGAATGGATTGTTAGCAGAACTGGAATAAAGCAACGTCATATTGTTGAACCAGGAGTTGCTACTTCTTCTTTGGCAGCTGAGGCAGCTGAGAGAGCTTTACTGGATGCTGGTGTGTCTGCGGATGAAATTGACTTGATTATTGTGGCTACGGCTACTCCTGATATGTTGTTTCCTTCTACGGCATGTCTGGTACAAGACAAAATCAAGGCTAGTAAAGCCGCTGCTTTTGATTTATCAGCAGGATGTTCAGGTTTCGCCTATGGTCTGGTAACCGGCAGTCAGTTTATTAAATCCGGATTGTATAAAAAGATTCTGGTTATTGGGGCTGAAACATTATCAACTATCCTTGACTGGAATGACCGCAATACTTGCGTTTTATTCGGTGATGGTGCTGGAGCTGTAGTATTAGGGGAGGTTCCTTCGGGTTATGGTATTTTAGGAGTTGAGCTTGGTGCTGATGGTTCAGGCGGAGATCTTTTAAAAATGCCTGCAGGTGGCTCCCGCATACCAGCTACAAATGAAAGCATTGAGCAACGTTTGCATTATCTTCAAATGAGCGGCAATGATGTTTTTAAATTTGCTGTTAAAGTAATGGGAGAAGCTGCGGTTAAAGCTCTAGAAAATTCAGGCTTATCTCATACGGATGTAGATTGTCTAATTCCTCATCAAGCAAATATTAGAATTATTCAATCCGCTGCTAAACGATTAAAGTTACCTATGGAGAAAGTTGTTATAAATGTTGACAATTATGGAAATACTTCTGCTGCATCGATTCCTTTAGCAATGGATGAAGCAATGAAGAATGGTAGGCTTAAAAATAATGATATAGTTGTATTAGTTGGATTTGGTGCAGGACTTACATGGGCATCTTGTGTCATCAAATGGTACAAGGAGGATAAAGCTGTTGAAAAATAAACTTTGCCAAATATTAAACATTAAGTATCCTATATTGCAAGGTGGGATGGCTTGGGTAGCTACTGCTGAACTTGCTGCTGCTGTTTCTAATGCTGGTGGCCTAGGCATTATTGGTGCTGGTCATATGCCACCAGATGTACTTCGTATGGAGATACAGAAAACAAAAGCGTTGACCAAAAAAGTTTTTGGTGTTAATATCATGCTTATGTCACCATTTGTAAAAGAAGTAATGCAAGTTGTGATTGATGAGAAAGTAGCCGTAATTACTACAGGTGCTGGTAATCCGGCAGAGTATATACCAGCTTTAAAAGAGATTGGTAGTAAAATTATTCCTGTAGTTGCTTCAGTAGCCTTAGCTAAAAGATTGGAGCGGACAGGTGTAGATGCTATTATTGCTGAAGGACAGGAAAGTGGCGGTCACGTTGGAGAAATCAGTACCATGTCTTTGATTCCTCAAATTGTCGATGCAGTAAGTGTACCTGTAATTGCAGCAGGTGGTATCGCCGATAGTAGAGGCATGGCAGCAGCTTTAGCCTTAGGGGCTCAAGGTGTTCAAATCGGTACCCGTTTTGTAGCATCTTTAGAATGTATTGCACATTCTAATTATAAAAATGCTATTTTAAAAGCAAAAGATCGTTCTACAATTGTAACTGGCATTGCAACTGGTCACCCTGTAAGGGTGCTTACCAATAAATTTACCCGTGAATATCATGCCATGGAAAAAAATGGATCTTCTCCTGAAGAACTTGAACAGTTAGGTGCAGGTAAACTACGCATAGCTGCTCGTGAAGGCGATGTAGATCATGGTTCTGTTATGGTTGGACAAATCTCAGGTATGATTACAGATATTAAGTCTGTAGAAGAGATTATCCAAAATTTGGTTAATGGTCTACCAAAGGTTTTATCTGGTATATCTGATAATATTTAACTATAGTTAAAGGGAAGGTATAATATGAAAAAGATAGCTTTTGTTTTTCCTGGTCAAGGCTCGCAAACTGTAGGAATGGGAAAAGAATTATATGAAAACTTTGATGTAGCTAAAAAGATATTTCAGGCGGCAGATGAGGCATTAGGATTTTCAATTACTCAGATGTGCTTTAATGGTCCAGAGGATGAATTGCGAAAAACAGTGAATACACAACCTGCCATTTTGACAGTCAGTATTGCTTTGTATGAAGTACTAAAAGAACATGGTATCGTACCTACAATTGTAGCTGGACATAGCCTAGGTGAATATTCTGCTTTAGTAGCAGCTGGTGCTATCTCTTTTAGTGATGCTGTACAATTGGTCCGCAAACGTGGATTGTTTATGCAAGAAGCAGTTCCATTGGGTGAAGGTAGTATGGCAGCAATACTTGGCAGCGATCGTCAAATTGTTATTGATATTTGCCAAAAAGCAGAGGCGGAATTTGGTGCTGTCCAAGCTGTGAATTTTAATTGCCCGGGGCA
>CAMKSY010000406.1 GCA_946415545.1 uncultured Pelosinus sp.
TATCTTATGAAAATACCTCTTTTAGCTTCATTTATAAAAACATTACCATGATTAGCATGGTTAAATTGGAGAAAACTATTGTCAACCGAATAAAAGGAGGTGTATCATTTGCCTATTGAAAAAGTATATCAACAATGGAATGGAAAAAGTACCAATGGCAAGGTTGAATCCAGTAAAAATCACTCGCATTTAGTATGGCATGTTTTTTCCTAAATATAGACCTGCTAAAAAAATTGTGAATAATGCAACAATGTGAATGACAAACCAAAACCAATTTCCAAAACGAAAAGCCTTAACCTGTAATGGTTTTCGCAAATGGGACGGTATCATTTTTCCCCCTATCCATTCCATAAGAATAAAAAATGCCCACCAAGCCGTATAAGAGTCCCAAAAATCCCATTCATAATCATAGCTGATTAAATCGGTTTTGGTTTTTAATATGGTCTCATAGAATACACCAGTATTAATAATTACACCATAAAAAGAGATCTTGTGAACCCAATCTATCGGACTATATCGTACACCCAATAATACAAGAAAAGAAAACGCTGTTAAAATCGAAAATATGGGAATCTTCAAAATGGGCAGAAATATATAAGGAAAAGAATAGAATTTAACCTCGACAAAAAGTAAGCAGATCAAATTACCTAGTAGTCCAGCAGTCAAATATAAAAGACCATATCGCTTCCAATCAAACCGCAGAATAAGATAACTGCCGATTATTGCAATCACAACGCTTGCTATCGATATATACATCTCCTTGCTATTATCTAAGAATTCCATTACCAAATCTCCTTATCCAAAGTACACTCTAATCACTATTATGTACGTGAAAGGAACATTTAGTCAGAAAATTACGTTCTGTACTATGTGACTCACAAAATGGATGCACTAGTAACCTACACTATTTTCTCCGTAGGGCATTATAAATCTTCGCAGATTCACTGGCAATAAAATTGCTGGAGTAAGTATGATCCGCTGCTGTTGTAAAAAAGCTGATCAGAATGGGATCATGACCATCCTGAACTACTCCCACATCACAGAGTACTTCATCCAGTTCGCCAACCTTATGAAATACAGGAGTTTGCATATAGCGCGGAATTTCATCGTTATAAATCGTATTAGCCAACTCATACTTCAACTGTCCACTTTTGCTTTGATTCAAGTACTTGCCAGTATAGATCTTCTCAAAAACTTTTCCCATTTCGTAAGGCGTTGTCACACTATGATATTGGTATTTCTGAAAAGCATCTTGATTATGAATCTGGGTCTTGCGCAATTTAAGATCTTTGACTGTCTTAGCAAGAACATCCTGCTGATTTGCATCCATCTCATCTAATAATTCCTGAAATGTGTTATTATCACTCACCGTCATCATCAGCTCTATTTGCTGATCATATTGGCTTGCTTTTTCTGATCCGGCCTGAGGATACAAATATCTGTAAGTAGCTAAGGCAACTACTAATTTACTAGTTGAAGCGGTTGGAAATATTTCATCCTGGTTAAATTCGAGAGTACGGCCAGTATTTAAATTTTTGGCAAAAACCCCAACTCGTCCATCAAACTGCTTAAAATCATTTTTTATTTCCCGTTCAAGTGAAGAAGCCGCCAATACAGGAGTAAAAACCGTCAGCAAAGCAAGAAACATTGTAATTCTTTTAATCACGCAACCACCTCGTTACAATAAATTGGCCTTTAAGAATATTC
This sequence comes from uncultured Pelosinus sp., assembly GCA_946415545.1. Taxonomy (GTDB): domain Bacteria; phylum Bacillota; class Negativicutes; order DSM-13327; family DSM-13327; genus Pelosinus. The sequence continues at coordinate 1,708 of CAMKSY010000406.1, forward strand.
CTATACTCTTTCTATGTATGCTATTTTCTATCTACAATAGTATAGAACAAAACTATGACCAAATTATGACATCTTACTGGCGATTAGAACATTATATATATGATCTTTTAACAACATACCAGATAAAAAACAATAAAGGCTAAATCGTGCTGATAACGAGCGTCTTACCCATTCAAAAAGGGAACGAGTTCATGTATGAATTCATTCCCTTTTTGCTATGCCTTAGTGATAGAAAGATTCCCTATTGCTTCACCTGACGTACAACGTCTATGACACTGCCATCCCGATATTCTACCACTGCAACAATCCGATCACATGTTGCTAATTTTTGTGGTGCTCCAGCGATCTTCTCAGCCATTGCTTTTAATTCTTGAATCTCTTTTACCGGTAAACCCGCCGCCAATAATTGCTGCAGCAGTTCTGGACGCCGGGGATTGACAGCTACACCTCGCTCCGTTACCAATACATCAATGGTTTCCCCAGGAGTAGTAGCCGTCAGCACCTGCTCCACAATAATGGGCAGCCGGCCTCGCAGCAGATTGGCAACGACAATCGTTACCTTTGCTCCGGCGGCAGCATCCGCATGACCGCCGGAACCACCCATGATCACACCAGCGGAACCCGTCACTACATTCACATGAAAATCAACATCAATTTCTGTAGCTCCCAGCACTACCACGTCCAGTCGATTGACAGCACATCCTGCATTAAAAGGACTGGCGTAAAAATTTGCGCTTACTTCCAGATGATTGGGATTCGTTTTCATGGATCGAATGGCTTCTAAATCAAACCCCTGTACATCAATAAGCTTTTTAAAGAATCCCTTTTCCAACATATCCACCATATAGCCCGTAATACCACCCAGAGCAAAGCTGCCGACGATGTGCTCCTCTTC
>CAMKSY010000407.1 GCA_946415545.1 uncultured Pelosinus sp.
ATGAATGCAGCGTTTAAATTTAGGGTTCCGGTAGCGATTAAGTGTGCTGCTTCTGCCACGTCAGTTTCTGTGTATAATAATTTGCTGCGTGATCCCTATCGAATCTGCGGTGGATTTTTCATCGATGGTATTCAAGGAGGTACAGGGGCTGCCAATGAGATCTCTCTTGATCATACAGGACACCCTGTAGTTTCCAAGACAAGAGAGTGCTATTTATCGGCAGTAAAGCAAGGACGACAAGGCCAGATTCCTCTATGGGCTGGCGGCGGCATCGGGCTTACTGGCAATGCTGCAGCCGATGCATTTAAAGTCATTTGTTTAGGTGCTAATGGAGTATTCCTAGGCAAAATATTAATTCAGCTGTTAGGCTGTGTAGGGAATGAACATGGCAGATGCAACGCGTGTAATACTGGCAAATGTCCTGCAGGTATTTGTACCCAGGATCCTCGACTTGTTGAGCGATTAGATATTGATAAAGGGGCACAAAACATCGTGGAATATATGCTGGCTCTTGATAGTGAATTAAGAAAATTAATGGCGCCAATTGGCAATAGCTCCTTACCCGTAGGTCGCTCGGATGCTTTAGTAACAACAGATCAAGCCATCGCTGAGAAATTGGCAATTCAATATGTGTGTTAGGAGGAAACCAATATGTTTAAATTAAAGAGCCTTGACGGAAGTCAAAGGATGTCCACTCAGGATTTGCTGCAGATCATTAATGAAGCAGTAGCAGCAGGGGAGACGGAATTTCATATTGAAGCTTCCGGCCAGCATGATATTGGAGGACCTTTGTGGCATCCGGAAGGAAAAGATCTCAATTTTTTAGTTAAAAATCCAGGTCAGCGCGTAGGGTCTATGTGCTTGGAAGGTACTCAGATTATTGTAGAGGGGTCTGCTTCTGCTGATGTAGGCTGGCTGAATGCTGGAGGTAAAATTGTTGTTCGCGGTGATGCAGGTGATACTGCCGCTCACTGTGCGGCATCAGGCAATATTTTTATTGGTGGTCGGGCTGGTACCCGGTCAGGCTCTTTGATGAAGCATGACCCATTATATGCACCACCCGAATTTTGGGTTTTAAAAAATTGCGGCAGCTTTTCTTTTGAATTTATGTCTGGTGGAATTGCCGTAGTTTGCGGCTATGACAGCGAAGAGTTCGAATCAGTGCTAGGTGACCGCTCTTGCGTAGGTATGGTTGGAGGAACATTATATTTCCGGGGAAATGCTTCGGGAATTTCCGAAAATGATGTCAAAATTAGACCTCTTGAGGAAGAGGATATTGCCTATCTGGATGGTAAGCTGGATGATTTTCTGACATCCATTGCACGTCCGGAAATAAGGGCTGAACTAACTAATTGGTCCGAATGGTATAAAGTAATACCACTTAAATATGAAGAACGCAGCAAAGCATCTCAAACTAAAATTCTTCCTTTTCGCACGGAAGAGTGGGTACCAAATGGTATTTTTAGTGATGTTTTAAAGGATGATTTTTCAGTAATTGGCTTAGTGACGACAGGCGTATATCGCCAACGCATTCCAGTCTGGGAAAATGCGTATTATGCATCTCCGTGTGAATTTAATTGTACGGCTTCGATTCCATCTCAGCGTCGGTATAATTTATTGCGGGAGGGAAAAGTGGAAGAAGCGTATAAACTGGTCTTGGAATATACGCCATTCCCTGGATCGGTTTGCGGTGCAGTGTGTCCTAATGTTTGTATGCAAGACTGCACTCGTAAAGACCTGGATATTTCTGTACAAATTGGTGAACTTGGTACCTACTCTAAAGATGTTACATTAGATAAAGCTGCTGTTCATAAAGGAAAGAGCGTAGCTGTCATAGGTGGTGGCGCAGCTGGTCTAACTGTGGCATGGCAGCTAATCCGTAAGGGTTATGATGTAACAGTATTTGAAAACGATGAAAAAATGGGGGGGAAGCTAGAACAGGTTATACCTCGATCACGACTACCTCAGCAAACATTGGCAGCAGAATTAAAGCGTATTAAGGATATGGGTGTAGTGTTCAAAAATAATACACCTGTGGACAGAGAAAAGTTCTCTGAAATAAGAGCAGAGTATGATGCCGTAGTAGTGGCCACAGGAGGTCATAAAGGCAGAGTGATTCCTTGGCCGGGGCACGAACGAATTCTCAAAGGAATTGATTTTCTCAAAGGAATTAATAAAGGAAAATCTCCTAGAGTAGGAAAACATGTAATTGTTATTGGTTGTGGGAATTCTGGAATGGATGCAGCTGTCGGTGCCTATCAAATGGGAGCTGAACATGTAACCTGTATTGATGTGCAAAGGCCGGCAGCAGATGATAAAGAAATTGCTCATGTAGAAGAATTAGGAGCCACTTTAATGTGGCCGGTTGTCACCAAAGAGGTTACTGCTGAAGGCATTGTTACCCAAGATAATCAATTTATTAAAGGTGATACAATCATTATTGCAATTGGTGAAATGCCTGAGCTTGAGTTTCTGCCTGAGGAAATTATCTTGGAAAAAGGGCATTTAAAGGTTGCCGGAGATTATCGTATTGCAGAAGGTGTCTATACGGCAGGGGATGCAGTAAAACCGGGGCGTAT
>CAMKSY010000408.1 GCA_946415545.1 uncultured Pelosinus sp.
CGGTATTACTGCGAATTTTCTTAGTAGCATTTGCAGGTCTGCAAGCGTATTGGTTGCTGATTGTCAGCCTATTAGCTGTACTCAGTATGATTGTAGGTATTGTAGTCGCGATATGGCAGAAGAATATCAAGCGCATGCTGGCCTATTCCTCCATAGCGCAAGCCGGTTACATTTTATCCGGTCTTTTGGCTGCTGATGTGGCTGGAGTAAAAGGAATGTTATTTTATGCCGTGCTGTATATGGTAGCCAATGTTGGTGCCTTCGCTGTAACGACTGCCGTTAATAACCAGTATGGCTCAGATACGATTGAGGGTCTTTCCGGATTGTCCCAAAAGTCGCCGTTTCTGGCAGTAGTTATGACGGTGTCCTTGTTATCGATGGCAGGGCTTCCGCCAATGGCAGGCTTTATCGGCAAGATGTATATATTTATGGCAATTACGGATAAAGGATACTTTTGGGTGGCTATCTTAGGGCTTATCATGTCGATGGTTTCGGTGTATTATTACATGCTTGTGGTCAAAGTGATGTACAGTAAGGAAGCAAAGAATGAGCAAGAGTTTACTGCTAGTGCACCATTGCGTATTGTAGCTTTGATTAGCTTGATTGCCACATTGTTTATTGGTATATACCCTGGCCCATTAGCTGAGCTGGCAAATGCTGCCGCCCGGTCGTTGTGGTAAAGAAAAGGAAATTTTTCCTCTTCAATAGGATCACTTATCAATAGCAAAAAATCCTGAACGCTAAGAAATCGAAGATACTCCCTTATAGTAAGCAGTTAAAAGAATAACTGTTTCTATAAGGGAGTATCTTCATCTTAAGCAAAGGAAAGCACTGCCGCTGTCCTTCTGCTTTAAACGTTCTATTGTAATTTTTTATTGCTTTCTTTAAGATAGTTTTGTTTGAAGTAACGTCCGCGAATTTCTAGAATATCACAGGTACCGTCGTCAACAATACGAACATAACCTTGTCCAATAAATTTTAATTCGCTTTCTTTGCCAGGTGCTGGAACTTCTTCCCACCTAAAACGCCGTTCTTCGTCTGTGCCTGGGTTTTCGACAAAAATTTCTTCATCCAGATTTGGTTTCTCGTCTCCATTGCAAGGGGCAAAAAGTTCTTTGAGTTTATTAATAAAGACCTCACAATATGAATCGGGAATATCTAATGCACCTTCTTCATCACCTTTGACATCATCAATAATGAGAAACAGCGCATTACCAAAAATAATTTGATCTTGATCCGGTTCAGGGAAACGGCGATTTGCCGTTAGTTGCAGGGGAATTGCCATATCATTGATAAAAATATGTAAGGATAGACCTTCACCCACTTGGAACAAGCGGGAACTAATAAAATTTCCGCCTAATACAGCAGCCATTTCTTCCAGTTGTTTATCAATCTCCGTTGATAGTTTGTAGACAGCAGGATCTTTGCCTACTTCCATAATGATTGCATTTAATGTTGTCATTGTTTGCTCCTCATATCATTTCGGTTTTGCTTACTTGCAAAAAAGAAGTTTTTCAAATGATTATAATTGTAGATACTTTTTCTTCACTCGTCAAGCAGCATGTACTTTTTATGCTTGTAAAAATCAGAGCTTTGAAGCTGGGATTGAAGCGTTAAGATTCTGAAAAGCGTTGTCTTGCTATGGCCTCTGATTGCGAGTAGACTATAATCAGACCTATTCATCATGTTGAAAAAATAGAACCTGAAGATGGTTACATTAAAAATAGGAAGAAATTAATAATAGTATATGAGGTGAAGTATGGATATTCAGCTTTTTCAAACATTTTTGCTGGTCGCAAAATTAGGAAGTATTACGCAAACTGCTGAACAACTTAATTTCACTCAGCCGACTGTATCTGCACAGATTAATACGTTAGAAAAACATTTTAACGTATTATTGTTTGAACGGGTGAGAAAAAAACTATATATAACAGAAGCCGGCCGGGATATGGTTGTCTATGCAGAAAAAATGTTAGATTTATATAGCGAAATTCAAGAGACGATGAATTCTCATATGATCGATAATAATCGAATTATTATTGCTAGTTCTACACAATTGATCAATTATTTATTACCAGATATTCTACGGAATTTTCATGAGAATCATCTCAATCATTATGTAAGTGTTGAGGTTTGCCGCAATACAAAAGCGGTTGAGAAAGGGTTATTGGATAATACTTTTGATATCGGCCTGGTACATGATCAAATTGCCAGTGACCAATTAAAATATATAGAAATACTGCAAGAGGAATTAATTTGGGTTGGACATAATGAACTCATAAAAAATAATTGCAAAGATCATTTTACGGATTATCCCATTATTCAATTTCGATTTGGCAGCGATATGAGGAGAAAGGTAGAAGAGGCTATTAATGGGCATACATATAGGCAGATGATGGAATACAGTGATGCCGAAGCCATTCTGCGGGCTGTAGCTGATAAACTGGGAGTGGCTTTACTTCCTCAAATTATGGTGCAATCCTTCTTAGATCAGGGGATATTTGTAAAGCTCACTCAGGATGAACCCATCAAGTGTCCCATTTCCATCGTCATTCATAAAAATAAAAAC
>CAMKSY010000409.1 GCA_946415545.1 uncultured Pelosinus sp.
ATGACTCTAAAGTAAAATTGTTTGTAATCCCAACAAATGAAGAATTAATGATCGCTCGAGATACTAAAAGCATTTGTACTAAGTAATAGTATTGCCGATAAGAAAAGACTTGGTGTCAGCCAAGCCTTTTCTTGTTGACAAAATATAGAGGGGTAGCTATAATTAATGAAGGTTGAGGTGGAAAATGATGAAAATTAATGTCTTACAGGCTAAAAAGGCTATTGGTAATGTACAAACATTTGAGTTTGTCACTTCTGCTGAAGAACTGGCTATCGAGGGTGAAACTCCCTGGAAGAGCAGTGTTATATACGTTGAAGGCAAATTGATAAATAATGGGCGAGTAATAGCTGTTGAAGGTTTGGTCTCTGCTAAAGCTCAATATCAATGTGGTTGCTGCTTAGAAGATTTTTCTGCAAATGTGGAAATTCCTTTTAGCGATAATTTCCAGCAAGTTACTGATGAAGCTTCTGATAATGAAGCTGATTTGGCTTTTTATACTGGTGATGAAATTGATATTGCTGATTTAGTTCGTGAAACCTTAATATTAGCAGAACCATTGAAGAATGTATGTAGTGAAAGTTGTCGAGGACTATGTTCTCAGTGCGGTATTAATCTTAATATTGCGCAATGCGGTTGTCAGGGGAAATTAATTGATCCAAGATTTGCAGTACTGCAAAAACTTTTAAAATAAAAGTAAAGGCTTTATTAACTGCGTCGATTGGGATTTTCTTTATCCGATAACCATGCTTGAAACCCTGTTAAGGAGGTGTGTAGTAAATGGCAGTACCTAAGCGTAAGATGTCCAAAGCTCGTCGTGATAAACGTCGTGCGAATTGGAAATTAACCGTTCCTGGCTTTGTAGCATGTCCACAATGTCACGAATTGAAAATGCCTCATAGAGTTTGTCCTGAATGTGGTCATTACAATGGTAAGGTAGTTATAAAAGCAAAAGCAGAATAAGATCTTACTTAGTGAGCAAGATAAGAGTTAATGGAACTTTTTTCTTGCTCACTGTTTTTTTCTTGCTTTTTATTTGCAAAGTGATTATAATGGTAACTGGTTATAGTAGCAACTACTAAAATCATGTAATGAAATTAAACTGGGTGATATGATGGCGCGAATTCATAAAAAACTACGACAAGAAATTCTCAAGGAAAAAATAGATTCAAATCCATTTCTTACGGACGGCGAATTGGCAGTATTGCTAAATGTAAGTATTCAAACTTTGCGATTGGATCGCTTGGAGTTAGGTATTCCTGAATTGCGAGAACGTACGAAACAAATGGCAGAACGTGCTCAAGATAAATTAAAGGCAATTGCCAGTAATGAAATTGTAGGCGATTTAATTGATTTAGAATTGGATAAACAAGGAATCTCCATTTTACATATAACGCCTGAAATGGTTTTTGAGAAAACGCAGATTGCTCGTGGGCATTATGTGTTCTCGCAGGCAAATTCCTTGGCTCTTGCTGTTATTGATGCGCCTACAGCACTGACTGGTGTTGCGAATGTAAAATATAAAATGCCAATTCATGTTGGAGAAAAGTTAATAGCGAAAGCTGAAGTAATCAGAAAACGTGGAAATAAATCGTTTATCTGGGTAAAAACTAGAAATGAAAAGCAGGAAGTATTTCGTGCTAAATTTATTATGGTATCTTTAGAGCCATGAAAGGGAGACTATCAATGAAAGTTGCCGTTGATGCCATGGGTAGCGACTATGCGCCGGAAGAAATTGTATTAGGAGCAATACAAGCCGCTAGCGAGTATCAATGTGAAATTGTTTTGGTTGGAGACGAAATCCAAATAAAAAAAGTATTGGATAAAACAGGGCAGTGGAAACATTTAAATATCAGTGTTCAGCACGCTAGTGAAACAATTGAGATGCACGAACACCCTGGAGCAGCAGCGCGCAAAAAAAAGGATGCATCGATTGTTGTGGCTACACGTTTAGTAAAAGAGGGTATATGTGATGCTGTTGTTTCAGCGGGAAGTACAGGTGCAGCAGTAGCGGCTGCATTATTCGGACTTGGACGCATATCTGGTGTGGAAAGACCCACTATTGCTACTCCTATTCCAAATCTTACGGGTACTACTGTATTATTAGATTCTGGTGCTAATGTGGATTGTAAGCCAAAACATTTAGTACAAAGTGCAATTATGGGCTCTATTTATGCTCAATATATTTTGGATATTAAAACTCCGCGTGTGGGTTTGTTAAATATAGGTGAAGAAGAAACGAAAGGAAATGAGCAGGCTTTAGCTACGTACCCGCTTTTAAGGCAATTGCAAACAGTTAACTTTATTGGTAATGTAGAGGGAAGAGACATTCCTAAAGGAACTGTTGATGTAGTAGTTTGTGATGGCTTTGTAGGTAATGTAGTATTAAAATTAGGAGAAGGCTTAAGTAGTGCTATTATGCAGTTAATAAAAGAGAGTATTATGAATAGCGGTATTCTAACTAGAATGGCCTCATTAATGGTTTTACCTGCATTAAAGGGGTTAAAACGTAAGCTTGATTATGCAGAATACGGAGGAGCTCCTTTATTGGGTG
>CAMKSY010000410.1 GCA_946415545.1 uncultured Pelosinus sp.
GGTTTCTACATGATTATATTGTCGACACATTGCTTCAGCAATTGATCGAGCTGCTTTTATATGACCTGCTCCTATTGGAGCACTAATAAATAATACTTTGCATGATTTAGCCAACTTTCGTTAGCCTCCTATCTTACCATTATAAAAGTCTAAATTCATTTTTTTATATAATATAACATCATCATCGTTCATTGTTTCCAATAGCTCTTTACAAGTTAACCCTTGGTACACAGGAAGATCATGAACAATTTCTTGCAACGGTATAAGAACAAAAGATCTCTCATGTAAGCGAGGGTGAGGTAATTGCAGCACCTCATCACAAACAATATAACCATGATATACGAGGATATCAATATCTATATTTCTAGGACCCCAGCGCTGCTTACGGACCCTGCCTAATTGCTGTTCTACATCTAGGCATTTTATTAATAGTTCATGGGGATTTAATATAGTATTAATACTAATAACTAAGTTTAAAAAGTTAGGTTGATTTACAAAGCCAACAGGTTTTGTTTCATATAAAGATGATATAGTATTAATAGTAATTTTACTCTGCTTATTTAATTCGCTAATCGCCGACGTTATATTACTTTCGCGATCTCCTATATTAGAACCCAATCCAAGTATAATCATTGCCTATTTACTCCGGCTTACTTCTACCTGAACAAAATTTAACGGTCCGGGGATAGGTACAGCAGGTTTACGAATCCTTATAGTAACATCCGTCGCAATGCTTGTCTTTAAAATTAATTCTGCAATATGCCCACCAACTGCTTCTAATAATTGAAATCTTTGATTCTCCATAACGTCTTTAATTTGAGAGTAAACCAACGTATAGTCAATTGTCTCTTTGAGGTTATCCGTTTTAGATGCTTCACTTAGATCCGCATATATTTGGGCATCCACATAGAAACGCTGCCCTTGTTCGCGTTCATATTCATAAACACCATGAAACCCATAAAAAACCATATTTTCTAATAGTATTGTATCTTTCATCATATATCACTCCTCATCATCGCATCTGTCATCCTTGCTATTCTAACCATTGCTTGTACATCATGCACGCGGACAATATTACTGCCTTTCATTATTCCAATCGATACGGTAGCGCCTGTCCCCTCTGTCCGCTTTTCTACCGGCAAATCTAATACTTCACCAATAAATCTTTTATTAGACGTACCTAATAATATAGGACATCCTAATGATCTTAACTCATCTAAACGAGACATTACTATCAAGTTTTGTTCTGGTGTTTTTCCAAATCCAATCCCCGGATCAATAATAATGTTATTAGGATCAATGCCTGCTTGAATGCCAATAGAGATACTCCTTTGTAGAAATTTATATATTTCTGACATAATATCCTGCTCATAATGTGTAGTATCTTGATTATGCATGACAATTATAGGCACATTATATCCAGCTACTACCTTCGCCATATTATGGTCCTGCTGTAGTCCCCATATGTCATTGATCATGTGAGCCCCTAATTTTAGCGACTCCAGCGCAACGCTAGATTTGTATGTGTCCACCGAAACAGGTACTGTAGACATGGATAATACTCGTTCTAATAAGGGACCCAATCGGTTCATTTCTTCTTCAGCTGATATTTTCTCAGCTCCAAGGTAGGGTCTGGTCGATTCAGCACCAATATCAATGATATCGGCACCACACTGTATCATCTCTTCAACATGGTACAGAGCTTTGTCAATGGTATTATATTTACCACCATCTGAAAAAGAGTCTGGTGTAAGATTTAAAATACCCATTATTAAAGTACGCTTTGGCATAATCTGTAGAGACTGATGCTGCCAATAATATGAGCGTTGAGGAAAACTTTCAATATTAATTAAAGTGTTCTCAATAGCCTCCGCAATTGAAAGTAAGCCCAATGATTCTACCTTCATCTGAGCAACAGCCATTTGAAATTGTTTTACTGTTGCACACAATAAAATATCTGCATATGCAATCCCAGGTTCCATTGTACTCTTTCCTACAATGACCTCTCCGCCTTTAATGAATGCTTGCTTTAAAAGATTAGTATTATTGATTGAGATCTTTTCTAATTTTATTATTCTAAATACCACTTTATCATCCATAACCGGAATACTAGTCTTATCATAATTTATTCTAGCTAACTCCACCTCAGCCTGTTTTAGATTATATATTCCTAAAGCACGTACATTAAACGTCATTTTTCCTCCTTCTGCACCACAGCATATCCCTTATTGTACCACAGCCAGGACTTTTTTTATGAATACTTTTTAGTCAATCCCATTGTGCAATATCTTTGAATTGACTTTAAGTAATCTATTTTATAAGAAAGTAAGGAAAGACTTGGTTAAAATCAAGTCTTTCCTCACTTTTATTACACTATATATTCAATCGCTTCAAAAGCCTCAACTAATTCTCGATTAGTACTAAACTCAATGCGTTCTATTTTTTTGTCTTTATAAATAAACATAAGAGATTTATTGTCTTTTACAACCTTCAATAACAATGTATAGGATATTACCAACCATCGAAATTCTGTCATAATCGCATATTTAT
>CAMKSY010000411.1 GCA_946415545.1 uncultured Pelosinus sp.
GCTGGATGACTATATGAAGTACATGAACACAGATATAACCGCATTACGTCAAAATTATCGTGAGTCAGCTGTAGCAAATGTTAAAACAGATTTGCTGCTGGAAGCTATTGTAAAAGCTGAAGCATTAGAAGTAAGTACTGAAGAAGTTGATGCTGAAATTGCTACGATTGCTAAAGGATATGGCGCTGAGATTGAAGATGTAAAAGCAATTATCAACGGACAAGGAAAGATGTCTACTGTATTTGATTCCATATTGCGTAAAAAAGCAGCTCAACTGATTATTGACAGTGTAGAAAAAGAGTAATAGAATAATAAATCAATAGAGGTGTTATGCTATGAATTTTGTACCAATAGTAGTAGAGCAATCAAGTCGTGGGGAACGGTCCTATGATATTTTTTCCAGACTTCTAAAAGATCGAATTATATTTATTGGTGGTCCCATTGATGATAATGTGGCAAATGTGGTTATTGCTCAACTGTTGTTTTTGGAGTCTGAAGATCCTGAGAAGGATATTCATATGTACATTAACAGCCCAGGTGGTGTAGTGACAGCAGCTTTAGCAATTTATGACACCATGCAGTATATTAAACCGGATGTTTCCACAATTTGCATGGGCTCAGCAGCCAGTGCGGCAGCATTCTTGCTGAGTGCAGGCGCAAAAGGAAAGCGTTATGCATTGCCTTTTGCTCGCATTATGATTCATCAGCCTCTGGGGGGAACCCAAGGGCAGGCGACAGATATTGAAATTCATGCAAGAGAAATATTGAGACTGAGAGAACTCCTGAATGGAATTCTTGCAACTCATACCGGGCAGTCACGGGAAAAACTTGAGCACGATACAGAGCGAGATTTCTTTATGTCTGCTGAGCAGGCTAAGGAATATGGTCTGATTGATGCTGTGGTTGTCCGTGGAGAAAAACGTCATGAAAGTCCCAAATAAAGAGGTGATATAGTATGTTAAAATTTGGGGATGACAAGGGTCAACTCAAATGTTCTTTTTGCGGTAAGTTGCAGGAGCAAGTTAAAAAATTGGTAGCTGGTCCTGGTGTATACATTTGTGATGAATGTATTGAACTATGTAATGAGATTATTGAGGAAGAACTAAGCGGAGAGATTGATATCGAACTTCGTGATGTTCCGAAGCCTAAAGAAATAAAAGATATTCTTGATCAATATGTAATTGGTCAGGATGCTGCTAAAAAAACATTGGCTGTAGCGGTGTATAACCACTATAAACGTGTTAATTTTGGCAGTAAAATGGACGATGTGGAACTACAGAAATCAAACATTGTAATGCTTGGGCCAACTGGTAGTGGTAAAACGCTGCTGGCTCAGACGTTAGCCAAGCTGTTAAATGTACCTTTTGCCATTGCCGATGCAACATCACTTACAGAAGCTGGATATGTTGGAGAAGATGTGGAAAATATCTTACTCAAACTCATCCAAGCGGCTGATTATGATGTCGAGAAAGCAGAAAAAGGCATTGTTTACATTGATGAAATTGACAAAATTGCCCGTAAATCGGAGAATCCTTCAATTACTCGAGACGTATCTGGAGAAGGTGTGCAGCAGGCACTTCTAAAAATTCTTGAAGGTACTGTAGCGAGTGTGCCTCCTCAGGGAGGACGTAAACATCCTCATCAGGAGTTTATTCAAATTGATACAACCAATATTCTGTTTATTTGTGGTGGTGCGTTTGATGGCATTGATAAGTTGATCAGCGCTCGTACTGGTAAGAAGAATATGGGTTTTGGTGCTGAAATAAGAAGTAAAGGTAAAAAGAATATCGGCGATTTGTTGCAGCAAATTCTGCCGGAAGATCTTTTGAAATTTGGTCTTATTCCAGAGTTTGTCGGCCGCTTGCCAGTAGTGGTAACATTAGATGCTCTAGATGAACAAGCTTTGGTACGCATATTGCTAGAGCCTAAAAATGCTCTAGTAAAACAATATCAAAAATTCTTAGAAATTGATAATGTTCAGCTTGAATTTAAAGAAGAAGCTTTAGAAGCTATCGCTAAAGAAGCACTGAAGCGCAATACAGGAGCACGAGGTCTTAGAGCGATTATTGAAGGCATTATGTGCAATGTGATGTATGAAGTACCATCACGTGCGGATGTAGCAAAATGCACTGTAACCAAAGAAGTGGTCTTAAGCAAAGAAGAGCCTATATTAGTTACAGTTGATCGTAAATCGAAGAAAAAAGAAGAGTCGGCGTAAAGACGATTAATAGAAAGAGGAGAGACAATGTCTCTCCTTTTTTATTTACTGTTTTTTACAGGATAAAATCAAGTTGTTTGCCTATACTAAAATCAGAATCGGAATTGTTGGGTGAGGAGGTTTTGGATCAGTGGATTATGCGATAAATATTGTTACGGTTATTCAATTCTTTTTTGCAGTTGTAATCGGAATGTACTTTTGGAATTTACTGCGATCTCAGCAAGGAAACCGGGTAGCAGTTGAACGCGAATCAAAAAAAGAAATTGACAAATTGCAAAAATTAAGAATGTTGGTGGAGAAGGAC
>CAMKSY010000412.1 GCA_946415545.1 uncultured Pelosinus sp.
TGTATATATAGTGTATAATGTATAATTTTTTATACATATTGACAGTGAAACATTTCGTTTTTATAATGTAGTAAGTGAAACAAAATAGTATCCTGTAATAAGACAAAAGGTTTTTAGGAGTGTACCTAGGGTTCCGCGCTTTTTAGCGGTCTGGTCCAAGCGGTACAGGTGCAGTTTGCACAACACCGTGGGTAAAAAAGGCCCTGCGGAAAGTCCTGGATAAGTAAGGTTTGCTGGTAGAGAAGTACTTTCTACTAAAAACCAACTTCACTATCCAGTGGTTTCCCGGGTCTTTTCTGTTGCAATGATATAAGTTGCTTTTTTCACGATCTGTCATTGAGGGTGTTGCCCTGGTCTACAATGGATATTTATATAATTTGAATTTAGCTTGGTATGAAGGAGTGGGGGAAGATATGTGTAGAATTGGCGCCATTAAAAGTAAGGAATTTTTCCATCCGTCAGCAGCGCTGCATTTAATGTTACCGCAGCAAGAAGGACATGATAATTCAGGATTTGCGATGGTTATGCAGGACCTGGCGGGAGTTTTTTCAAAATATAAGGATAAGCCCTTATTGTCATTAGCCTGTACGCAAAAGGGAGCGAAGCTGGTTGAAGACTATATGGAAGCCAATGATTTTCGTCAATTAGCGGAATGGATTCCTCGTGGAGTGAAGAATGTAAAGCTTGATATTAAGGCTATGCCCTATTATATTTTTCGCAATTATGATTATCCTGAGTATTATCGCGATGCTTCAGAAGAGGCAAAAGGTGAGCTACTTCTAGATACTCGATTGGCATTACGTGAGTTGTTGGAAAAGCAAGAACAAGGTTATGTGTATTCTTTCTGGCCAGATGTTCTGACCTTAAAAGAAATTGGCGATCCTTGGGATATTGCTACCTACTTTAAACTATGGGACAACAATGGCGACTTGATGGCGAAAAATGTAGTAGTCCAGTGTAGGCAAAACACAAATTACGATATTGTGCGCTATGCGGCCCATCCTTTTTTCTTGCAAGGATATACCTTGTGTGCTAATGGAGAAAACACGTTTTATACAAAAAATAAAGAATACCAAAAATCATTGCATCGTGGGTATATTGGTTTTGAGTCAGATTCACAAAACTTTCTTTATACCTTGCACTATGTGCTGCAAGAGTTAAAATGGCCTATTAAATATTATAAGCATGTGATTACCCCTCTTCCGTTTAATGAGCTTAGTCTTCGTTCCGACGGCGCTGAGCTGCGGGCAATCAGGCAATCCTTAGGCTCGTTAGAGATTAATGGACCGAATACCGTAATTGGTATGCTGCCTAATGGAAATATTATGACCTGCTGCGATTCTAAAAAATTGCGTCCTGTAGTTGTAGGGGGAGATGGCACGATGGTAGCCATTGCTTCTGAGGTGTGTGGGTTAAATGCTATTTTGCCGCATCGTAATCAGGAGCAGGATGTATATCCAAATGAACGTGAAGTAGTTATGATTAATGGCGCATTGGAGGTAGAGAGATGGAAACAATAAAGACTCAGGATGTCACAGTGAATGATTTACCGTGGAAAATTGAATGCAAGCCTGATCGCTGCACCATGTGTGGCAGCTGTGTTGCGGCCTGTACCTTTCAGGCTATTATGCCTGCTGTAGAACGTCGTTCCGTTACGGTCTCTACTGGTCATCGTCCTGAACCAAGTCAAAAACATAGCGCAGTGCTTACGATAAAGCAACGAAATAGTATAGAAAACGCCTGTACAGGTTGTGGGATGTGTGAGAAGATATGTCCAAATCAGGCTATAAAACCAGTTCGAAATCCCGATTCGCGCTTTAGTCTATTAGCTAGGAAAGGCGGCTCTCCAATTAAGCGTGGAGGGCGTACCAGTTTAAATAGTGGACGCACCTTGGATAATATTATTGTTGGGCGTATCTCTCAGATGACTGACCCTGCTCTAGATTCAGAACGTCATACTTTTGACATTTTAGCACCTTTCGGACGGGTACTCATGCCTCACGAGTTGCCCTTGAGCGCGGTAAATGGCACATTAAATTTAACCGCCAAGCTGCCACCTGTAAATTGGATTTATCCTATCATTTTCAGTGATATGTCTATTGGGGCTTTATCCACCAGGGCATGGGAAGCCGTTGCGTTGGCTACCGCCTATCTGAATGAAAAACATAACATGCCTGTGCGTATGTCATCAGGTGAAGGCGGAATGCCTGTAAAGCTTTTAGAATCAGAGCAGCTCAAATATATGATATTACAAATTGCATCAGGACATTTTGGGTGGAACCGAATTGTGAAAGCAATACCTAAGATGAAAGTAGACCCAGCTGGAGTGCTAATAAAAATAGGTCAAGGCGCAAAGCCTGGTGATGGAGGACTTTTGCCTGCAGCTAAAGTTGCTGATCATGTGCAAGCAATTCGTGGTGTACCGAAAGCAGATCTGATGTCCCCGCCGAATCATCAAGGTTTGTATTCCATTGAAGAATCTGTACAGAAAATGTTTTTGTCAATGAAT